>CAIKWU010000321.1 GCA_903831155.1 uncultured Planctomycetaceae bacterium
GCCGTGTCGGTGTCGGTGAAGATCACGCCCTTCTTGGCGAGGTCCTCCTGCAGCGACCCGTAGACCACCTCGCTCTCGAACTGGGCCTTCACGCCGGCGAGAAACTTCCGCTCAGCCTCCGGGATGCCGAGCCGGTCGAACGTCTTCTTGATCGCGTCGGGCACCTCTTCCCAGGTCTTGCCCTGCTGCTCGGCGGGCTTGAGGTAGTAGTAGATGTCCTGGAAGTCGACGCCGATGTGGCCGCCCCAGTTCGGCATCGGCTTCGACTCGAAGATCTCCAGCGACTTCAGCCGGAAGTCCCGCATCCACGCGGGCTCCCGCTTCATCTCGGAGATCTGCGTGACGATCTCGGCGTCGACGCCCTTTCGCGCCTTGAACACGGCGGGGGAGTCGGTGCGGAAGTCGTACTTGTTGATCTCGCCGATCTCGGGCTTTCCGTCGGCGAGGGTCGCGGATTCATCGAGTCCAGTGGCCATGGTGAGTGCTCCTGAGTTTGAACCGCGTCAGACGGCGGTAGCCTTCGCCGACTCTTCCATCGCCTTCTCCGCGGCGGCAGCCTCGGGATAGGCCGCCCGGATCCGCTCGTAGCCCCGCTTGTGGAGCTCCTGGGCGAGCTCCGGCCCGCCCGACTCGACGACCCGGCCGCCGAGCATGACGTGCGTCTTGAGCGGGATGTTGTGCTCGAGAAGCTGCTCGTGATGGGTGATGATGAGAATCCCCATCTCGGCGCCGCCGATCCGGGCGATGCTCTCGCTGGCCAGCCGCACGGCATCGGCGTCGAGCCCGCTGTCGGTCTCGTCGAGAACCGCGAACTTCGGCCGGAGCATCGCGAGCTGGAGGATCTCGGCCCGCTTCATCTCTCCGCCCGAGAAGCCGTCGTTGACGTACCGGCGGGCGAACTCGGTGTCCATCGAGAGTTCGGCCATCTTGGCCTTGAGCTCGGCACGGAACTCCCGCATGGGTATCAGTTCCTGCCCCTCCTTGCGATCGGGATTACGGACGTTCGTGACCGCGTGCCGGAGGAAGTCGGCAAGCCGCACGCCCGGAATCGACATCGGCCGCTGGAACGCGAGGAACAGCCCGGCGCGGGCCCGCTGATCGGGCTCCATGGCGAGCACGTCATGCCGTGCGCCGGAGGCGTCGACGATCTCGATCGAGCCGGCCGTGACCTCGTAGGACGGATGCCCCATGATCGCGTAACCGAGGGTGCTCTTGCCCGAGCCGTTGGGCCCCATCAGGGCGTGCACCTCGCCGCGACCGATCGTGAGATCGACCCCCTTGAGGATTTCCTGGCCCTCGACGGAGACGTGGAGGCCCTTGACGATGAGTTGTTCGGTGGCGGACATGGCAGGCGGCGAGGCGGGAGGGAGGGGAAGGAGAGCAGGGGAGAGCCCGCGGCGGCCACCGGCGGCCGCCCGGCGTCAGGACTGGACTTTCTGATGGTTGAAGACGAGATCGTCGGTGGCGACGGCGGGCGCGACGTAGCCGGAGTGGTGCGGCACGGGCAGTTCGTCTGCAACCTTGCCCAGGCCCCCCTTCTGCTTCGCGATCCGCTGGCCGAGAATCTTGTCCTGGATCCGCATCAGGCCCTCGAGCAGGCTCTCGGGACGGGGCGGACAGCCGGGCACGTACACGTCGACCGGAACCACGAGGTCCACGCCCTTGACGACGTGGTATCCCCACTTGAAGTACGGTCCACCGCCGGTCGTGCAGGCCCCCATGGCGATCACGTACTTCGGATCGGGCATGAGGTTGTAGAGACGGCGAACGCGACTGGCCATCTTGTAGGTCACCGTGCCGGCCACGATCATCAGGTCGGCCTGCCGCGGCGTGGCGCGAAAGGCGCCGGCCCCGAAACGGTCCATGTCGTAGCGGCTCGCGCCGGCGGCCATCATTTCGATCGCGCAGCACGCCAGGCCGAAGGTCATCGGCCAGATGCTCGACTGGCGAGCCCAGTTGATGGCCTGTTCCACCGTGGTGAGAACGAGGTTCTCCTCGAAACGACCTTCGATCCACGGCTTGGCCGTGCCGGACTCGGCGGCGGTGACGGTCATTGGATTCTCTCCGATGCGGACGGATGAACAGGAAACCGGCCGGCATTCGATGATGAAACCGGCGTTCTTTCAAGCCCGTGGGGTTCGTGGGCCGAGGCTGCTGCCCCGTCGTCGGCCGGGCCCTCGATGGCCGTGAAGCGGCAGCACGAGGCACCGTCGAGCCGGCACTCCGACAGCTGGACGGAGGTTCCCACGAGATCCTGGATCATCAGCCGCTCGGCCGCACAGATCGACCGGTCCTCCTCGGCGAGGTCGGGATACGGGCAGGAGTAGGTCGTGAGGACGGGCAGTCCGCCCTCCTGAACGGAGCAGGAGATGTTTCGCTCACCCATGAGGGCTGCCAGCCCGGCGAGCCGCTCCCTCGGGGTTTCCCCGGTCATGCGGCCACGGCAGGCGTCTGCCAGCCCACCCGCGATCCTGTCCAGCAGGCCGCGGCGGACCTCGCGGTCGCGGACCCCGCGAATCTCCCGCCAGAGGACCATCGCGAGATCCCGGAAGTTGTCGCCGCCGAGGCGACGACCGGAGGCGGTGAGGCTGTAGGAATGGGCGGGCCGGCCCCGCGGCTTGGACACGGTCCGCCGCTCGACCAAACCGGCCTGCATGAGCCTGTCGAGTCGCTGGCGAACGGCGGTGGCGGTCACCCCGAGAAGGCCGGCCAGTTCCCCGATGCCGAGCGAGACATCGCCGCGGAGCAAATCCACCACGGCAGCGTCGGAGTCGCGAAAATCGGCAGTCGAACTGGCCATACCTCTAGTTTTACGCTCTCCGCGATTTTCGACAACCAACCGTGTGAAAAGTTCTTCGGCCGGCCGGTGGTGCAGCCTACACTCAGAACGTTTTCGGCAACGAAACCTGGTTTTCGGGTGATTCCGTGCAGGATCCACGACAGCAGCCGGTGACAGACAGTCTCTGGCTGTGGGCCGGACTGTTCTCGCTCATGGCCCTGATCGGCCTGCTGGCGATCGCGGGAAAGTTCGACGTGCGGCAGCGGCAGCTGGAAGGTCGATTCCTCGGTCGCCAGCAGGCGGCCGAGGAACGCCAGCGGCGGGCCGCCGGGCTCCCGGAAACCGACCTCGCCGCCTCGGCCCGTGAACGGGCCGAGGTGAGCCCCGGCAGGATCGTGCCGACCTGGACCCTCGCCGCTCTGGCGGCGGCGGGCGCCGCCATCTCGTTCCTCATGCTGGCCCGCGAGCGACGCGGCGGCGGCAGCGGACGGCCATGACCGCCGCCGCGAGGGCGACCGACGTCACCGCCGCGGACGTCGGTTCAGGCACCGCGGCCAGCGGAGCGGACGCGAAGGTCACGTACGGGCCGGTGTCGAACAGGCCGGTGCTGACGAAGTCGGCCGCGTCGAGAATGTCGACGAGACCGTCGTAGCCGAAGTCGCCCTCCATCCACGAGCCCGGCTGGGAGGAGTCGAACTTCCCTCCGGCGAAGAAGTTCGCCGCGTCGAGGATGTCGACCGTGCCGTCGATGTTGGTGTCGCCGGGCGCCGAGTAGGCGACCATGATCGATCCGTCGCCGCTCTGGAGCCAGCCCACAGCCCGGGGCACGCTCGCAGCCACCGCCGTGGCCACCGCCGACGACGTGATCCCGTTGGCTCCGTTCCACGAGCCGTCTCCCCGCCCCTCGAGGATCTCCGCCACCGTGCTCGCCGGGGTCAGCCCGCTCGCGACCGTCAACGTGCCGTCGGTGAGGTCTATCCCCCCGCCGCTCGCGAGGTCGAGCCTGGCCAGCGACAGCTGCAGGAGCGAACTCACCTTGAGGGTCGCATCCTCGAGCATCGTCACGCTGCCGCTCTGGAGCGCCGTCGTCGCGGCGAGCCGCAGCGTGCCCGTCTGCACGGTGACGGGGCCGGTGAGGGAGTTGGCGCCCCGGAGCACCAGCATTCCCGAGCCGGACTTCAACAGCCCGGCACTGCCCGTCACCGCGGTGGCCAGGGAGGCCGTGGACGTGCCCGCCACCGAAATGATCGGGACGACGCCATACACGGATGGCTGGAGCGTCAGCGTGCCGCCGGTCAGCGTGGTGAAGCCGGCCTTGAACTCGAGCCCGCCCGACGTGGCAAGCGTGCCCGAGACCGTGACGGACGCGGTCGAGCCGCTGAAGACGGCCTTGGAGGTGCCCGTCCAAGTCGTCCGCGTCGTGCCGCTGAGCCAGGTCGTGGACGTGCCACTCCAGGTGCCGGCCCCGCCCGGCTGCGTGCCGCTGATGCTCCAGGTGAGCGACGGCGCCGATGGCGAGAGGAGGAAGCCGTGCGAAGTCCCTCTCGCCGTGGCCACGCCCACGATCTGGCCTGCGCTGTTGATGCCGGTCGCCTCCTCGAGGGTCCAGCCCTGCCCGGAGGTGTCGAGAAACCCGTTGAGGTCCCGCATCGTGCCCGACACGGTGACGAAGGCCCGGTACACGCTGTCGGCAGGATCGATGAAGGATCCGCCCACGACCTGTCCGGCGTTGTTGATCGCGGTGGCGAAACTCGAGCCGCCACCCAGCGTGCCGAGGTCGCGCATGGTCGTGGATCCCGTGGTGAGAAAGGCGCGGTCGTCGCCAGCCCTGTTGGTGGAAAAGCCGACGATCTGGCCGAGATCGTTGACCGCGACCGCCTCCGCGTTCCCGCCACCAAGATCGCCGAGCCCCCTCACCGAGCTGCCGGTGAAGAACCACGCCGAGGAGTTCTCGAACGTGTCGTCGTAGGCGACCCCCACCACCTGACCGGTGGCATTGATCGAATAGCCGTACGACCACGACGTGCCGATGCCGGACTGCACGAGCGACCCAAGATCGGTCATCGTGCCGCTATTCCAGATGAATGCCCGGTCGTTGCCGGCGGCGTTCGCCGAGAATCCCGTCACCCGACCGGAGGCATTGACGGAAAACGCCTCGCTGTAGGCTCCACCGGGAAGGGTGCCGAGGTCGCGCATCTGCGGATTACCGGCGACTCCGTTGGTCCCGCCCTGCGTCCAGAGAAATGCCCGCGTCGCACCGCCGGCGTTCAACGAACTTCCCGGCACCTGCGTCGCGGCGAGGCCGGTGTTGAACGAGATCCCGTGCGCATACGCCGTGAGTCCACCGAGCGTGCCGAGGCCGGTTGACGAGCCCGACTGCCAGACGGAACTCGTCAGCCGGCCCGCCGTCTCATTGGCGAGCGCCACGCGGCCCCCGGACGCGATGCCCGCGACGGTCGCGTCGCTCCCGGTGAGCACCCCCAGATCGACGAGCGTGTAGGAGAGCTGGCCCGACGCCGGAAGGGCGGCCGATGCGACCGCCGCCACGACGAACATGACCACGCCGCGCATGCTCCGACACCTTTTCAGCCGATGATCGACCGCCGCCGGGCGCGATAGTCCCAGACGACGAAGCGTTCGAGTTCCTTGCCCGACGTGAAGAATACCCGACCACGGGCCGCCTCCGCGAGCCGATACGCGAACTGGATGTCCTCCCGAGACTGCGACCAGCCCGCCAGCAGAAACACGTTCACCACGATCCCCTCCCGGCGGCAGAGTTCGGCCTCCCGGAGCGTGGCCTCCTCGGTCCGCCGGTGGGGAGGGTAGAGCAGATAGAGCTGGCTGCCTTCGAAGTGCGCCGTCGGCAGGCCATCGGTGATCACGATCACCTGCCGGTTGGGCGTGTCCTTGCGGGCGAGGTGCTGCCGCGAGAGCGCCAGGGCGTGCTGGATGTTCGTGAAGTGCGGGGGCACGTCGGACTCGGAGATCGCCGGGTCGGCCATGTCGGCCCGGAGGCGGACCACCGAATCGAAGATGGTGACCGGCTTCGGCATCAGCCGGACGATCTCGCCGGGCGGCCGCGGCTTCGCGAACGAGGCCATCTCGATGAACTGCAGGGAGTCGCCGGGATACTCGCGGAGCACGAGCCCCTGAAGCGCCAGCGCCATCCGCTTCACGCTCACGTGCAGGCCGCCGTACCGCATCGACCCGCTCATGTCGAGCACCACGGTCGTGGCACACTTGGGTGTGTTTCGCGTGCGGTGGACCTCGATGTCGCGGGAATCGAGCCGCAGAGGCTGGCCGGGGGCCCAGCCGCCGGCCTCTCCCGCCTGCCGCAGGATGGAGTTCACGAGCGAGCCGGTGATGTCGATGTGGGCCACCGAATCGCCGAACTCGTAGGGCCGCGTGGGCACCGTCTCCACGGCCCCCTCGCCCTGCACGTCACCCTGGTGGCGGCCCGTTCGCGAGGGATCGAGGTCGGCGAAGATCCGCTCGAGGAGCTTTCCCTGGAAGGTCCGCAGCGCCTGCGGCGTGAGCTCGTAGCCCTGCTTCGTCTTCTGGAGCCCCTGCTCGGCGGCCAACCGCTCCACGGCGTCCTGGATCTGCCTCCGCAGGAGATCGAGTTCGTCCCGCTCCCCTTCGCCGAGATACTCGCCGAGGGCCTCCATGTCGATGAACGCCACCCGGGCGGTCTTCCTCGCCTCCTCGACCTGCCGCAGCAACTCGTCGATCTCCTCCAGCCGCGCCTTCACCTCGAGCGCCTCGGGCACCGTGAGCTTCTCGCGGCCGGTGAAGGCCCAGTTCGAGGCGAGTTCGTCGACCTGATACACGTCGCCGAGCGTCTCGATCAGCCCGGCCAGCTCGGCGGCGAAGCGGGACTGATCGTCTCCCTGCGCATACCAGAGCCGCTCCAGCTGGCGGACCTGCTCCTCGCGAACCGCTTTCGCGAACCCCTCGCGATGCCGCGCGGGAGGCTGCATCCTCCGGGCCGCGTCGCGAAACCGCCGCCGCGCTTTCGCCCGCACGCCGTCGGTCTCGTACGTCTCGAGGATCTTCCGCCGCGCCTCCTCGAGCCGCCGCCGGATCGATTCGAGCGAGGGGCCGAGGCCACGAATCTGCTCGGGAGACAGCACGATCGCGTTGGCGAGCTGCTCCTCGGTGAGCTCGGCCGCCTCGCCAAACTCGAGGAGATGCTCCATCGCGGGCGTGACGAGATCGACTTCGGGCGGCCGCGGCGGCGGAATGCGGGCGGGATCGTACCGCTGGTACGTGTGCACGATCCCGCCGAGCGTGTCTCGCGTGGGCACTAGCGAAACCCTCCGGTGTCGTAGACGGTGCGGCCGTGCGACTGGATCCGGCTGATCCGCTCGGTGGCATAGAGGCCGGCGAGCACGAACTCGATGCAGCTGGCGCGCACGGCCGGATCCCGGGCCGCGTTCACCTCGAAGGCCTTCTCCCAGACCGCCGGCACGTCGGCCACGATCTCGTGATACGCCGGACTGGGCACCATGTCGCCGACCTCGACCTTCGCCCCCTGGCGAAACGCGGCCGCAATCTCGGCGAGCCCGTGCTCCTCGACATACTCCTCGAAGACCGTCGCGATCGCCTCGGCGACGACGGCTTCGAGCACCTGCCGTTCGCTCATCTGGTGGCTGCCCATCAGGTCGAGCTCCAGCTTGCCGAGGCTCGACGTGGCGAGGTGGCCGAGGTCGCTGATCCGTGGCACCGCCGGCTTCTCGCCGAGCCGCACCGCCCGCTGGCGGGCGCTGGCCACCATCGTCTCGTAGTTGGCGATCGAGAACCTCGCGCTGACGCCCGACTGCTGGTCGATGAACTTGCTCTTCCGGGCCGCGATGGTCACCTGCTCGAGCACCTGCTTCATGAAGTGCGGCACGATCACGGGCCACTCCCCGCCGAGGTCGATCCCCGCCTCCTGCCCGGCCACCTGGATGCCGAGTTCCCGCTCCCGGGGGTAGTGGGTGTGGATCACCGCCCCGATCCGGTCCTTGAGCTGCGGAATCACCTTGCCGGAGCGGTTGTAGGTGGAGGGATTCGCCGAGAAGAGCAGCATCACGTCGATGTCGAACTTCACGGGATATCCCCGGATCTGCACGTCCCGCTCCTCGAGGATGTTGAACATCCCCACCTGCACGAGCTCGTCGAGCTCGGGCAACTCGTTCATCGCGAAGATGCCGCGATGCATCCGCGGAATGAGGCCGAGGTGCAGCGCCTCCTCGCTCGACATGCTCGTGCCACCCGCGAGCTTCGCGGGGTCGATCTCGCCGATGATGTCGGCGAACTTCGTGCCCGGCGCCAGCCGCTCCGCATACCGCTCGCTCCGCGGCCACCAGGCGATCGGCACGTCGGCCGGATCCCGGGAGGCGACGAGCCGCCGGCCGGCCGAGGTGATCGGCGCGAACGGATCGTCGTGCAGCGGGATCGCGGGGTCGTCGAGGTAGGGAAGGTGCTCGTCGAGAAATCGCACGAGCTGCCGCATCAGCCGGCTCTTGGCCTGCCCCTTCTCGCCGAGGAAGAGCATGTCGTGCCCCGCGATCAGTGAGATGCTGATCTCGGGGATCACGGTGTCGTCGTAGCCCACGATGCCGGGAAAGAGCTCCTGGCCGTCCTGGAGCGCCCGCAGGAAGTTCTCCCGCACCTCATCCTTGACGGTGCGGCTTCTCCAGCCCGACGCCTTCAGGTCCGCGAGCGTGGCGGGAAGTTGCTGACTGCTCATGCATGGGCCTCCGTGATGACCGCTCATTCTATGGGCCATGCGACCCGTAGCCCACGGTCGGGTGCGTCATACACGCAGGCGCGAGCGGTCGCCGTAGGCCCGGGACGGTGCTCAGCGGCCGCCGGCCCCGCCGGTCACGGAGCGGATGTACTCGACCTCCGCCGCCCGGTACGGCGTGCCGTCGGTGCGAAAGATGTCGTGGAACCAGGGATCGGGCTCTTTGTCGTACGGCTTCTTCCACGAGTCCCAGGGGTAGATGGTCTGCGACCTGCCGTCCACGAAGCCCCAGCTGTAGGCGGACACGTCTTCCTGCTTCATGAATCCCAGCAGCGGATCGAACGTGCTGCCCTGGGGGCGGGCCATGTACTCGGTGCAGAGCAGGGGGCGGTCGTACCGTCGGAGGTTGGCGACGCACTGCCTGAAGGTTTCCGGCCGGCCGTAGTGGTGAAAACTGACGACGTCGGACTCCGCCAGACAGAACTCCTCCGTCGGCTTGAGCGCGGCGGGGTCTTTCCAGGTGGTCAGCCAGACCGCCGCCGTGAGCGGCTGCGACGGGCCGGCCTCCCTGGCCCAGCGAAACGCCTTCTTCGTGAGCACGAGCGCCGCGGCGGCCTTGTCGCGGAGCTCGACGGAGCCGTAGGCCGCGTCATTCCTGTTGTCGGGCTCGTTGATGATGTCCCAGGCCTGGACGCGGCGGTCGTCCTTGAACCTGCCCACCACTCCCCGCACGTACGGAGCGAGCGACTCCTGCCGCGACTCGTCGCCGAGGATCTCGCGCCCCGGCGACTGCACCCACCCGGAGTTGTGGACACCCGGCCGCGGAGGCCGCTGCGGCCCCGGCTGCGGAAACGGATCCCAGACGGAATCGAACAGCACGAACATCACGCCGATGCGGTGCCGGTCGGCGATCTCAAGAAAGCGATCGATGCGGTCGAGAAAGCCGGCCGCATCGGTGCGGTAAGGGATGTCGTGGAGAAACACCCGGAGCGAGTTGAAGCCGAGCGACTCAGCCCAGCCCAGCTCGAGCTCGATCCGCTCGGGATCGAACGTCTCCGCCTGCCACATCTCGAGCTGGTTGATCGCCGTCGCGGGGACGTAGTTGCAGCCGACGAGCCAGCCGGTCCGGTCGGCCCAGCCGCGGGCCCGCTCGACCGGCCAGGCCTGCGGAACCTCGGCCGCGAGGCAGGTCGCCGCCCAGAGCATCGCCCAGACGCCGCCCACCGTGCAGACCTGCAGCCTGACGTGCCGTGCCATCGTGTCGTTGCTCCCCATGGTCGCCTTGCCGGTAGACTCGCAATGTATCGTTTCGTGTCGGACCCGGGGGAAACCGCATGCGGGGCTTTCGCGGCCTGCTCACCGCGTCCTCGCTGGAGCTGCTACGGCGGCGAGATCCCCACGTCGCACATCGACACGCTGGCGGCCGGCGGCCTGCGATTCGCGAGTTTTTACAACACCGCGCGGTGCAGCACGACGCGGGCGGCGCTGCTCACCGGGCTCTATCCCCATCAGGCCGGCATGGGGCACCTCGGGCAGCAGCACGGCACGCTGCCGTGGAAGCGGGGCTTCGAGCGGACGGCCACCACCCGCTACGGCGAACTGGCGTTTCCCCGGGAGCAGTCGCAGCCGCCCACGAAGTTCGTCTACCTCGACGGCCGCGAGGTGCCCGCCGACTCCCCGGAGGTCGGGGCGGGCGGGTGGTACGGAACGGAGATGTTCACCGATTGGGCGCTCCGATTCATCGACGACGCCTGTGATCGCGACATGCCGTTCTTCGTGTACGTATCGCACGGCGCGGCCCACTTTCCGCTCAAGGCACCGGCCGACGTGATCGCCCGGCACGGCGGCCGCGACACCGCCGGCTGGGACCGGCTCCGCGAGGAACGGCATCACCGGCAGATCGCGTTGGGGCTCGTCGATCCCACCTGGCCGCTCGCGCCGCGGCCGGGCTTCGCGAACGGGGCGTGCTCGACGACACGCTGATCCTGGTGATGAGCGACAACGGCGGCAACGCCGAGAGCGGACCGCAGGGTGTCGCCGAGGGCGGACCGATCGGCGGGCCCGACTCACGGGTGTTCCTCGGCATGGGCTGGGCGACGCTCGCCAACACGCCGTTCCGCCGCTACAAGCACTTCACGCACGAGGGGGGCATCGCGACGCCCATGATCGCCCACTGGCCGCGGGGCATCGCCGCGGAGCGGGCTGCGGTCCGCGACCTGCTCACAACCCAGTGGGAGGAGTGGGCGGCGGCCTCGTTCGTCGATCCGTGGCTCGGACCGCCGCGGAACGAGTGGGGCGAGGAGCCCAACGACCGGATCAAGCCGCGGCCGGAGTGATCCGGCGGCGAATCCGCGCCGCGGCCAGACAGGCGACCGCAGCGGCCGCGGAACCCGCGAGCGGCAGCGCCGGCTCCGGCACAGCGACCGCCGTAGCCGGACCGCCGGCGTCGTACGCGCCCCGGTCGAAGAGCTCCGCGGCGACGAGGTCGCTCACGTCGAGGATGTCGAAGCCGCCGTCGGCGTTGAAGTCGCCGTCGCCCCACGAGGCCGGTCCGCCAGCGTCGAATCGACCCCCGGCAAGCAAGGCCGCGGCGTCGATGATGTCGACCAGTCCGTCGAGATCGGTGTCGCCGGGGGCGGCGACGCGGAGCGCGAGCCCCGCGTCATTCACCCGCCAGCCGATCGCCCGGGGCCTGCCCGAGGCCCGCGCGGCCTCGGCTGAGGCCGACGTGATCCCGCCGCCCGAGGAGCCGCCTCCCATGAACGCCGCCCGCACGCCCGCCGCATCGAAGCCTCCCGGCGCGACCTCCACCCGCGCCGACCCGATCTCGAGCCTGCCGGCGGGATCGATCGCGAGGTGTCCGAGGCGTAGCGTGCCGCCGCCGCGGACGACCGCCGTGCCGCTCGCCGCGACCGTCACCGCGGCCGACGACAGGTCGGCACCGGCCTCCACGTCGAGCACCGCGACCCCCGCGGGACCAACGGTCACGCTTCCCGAGAGCGTGCTGCCCGCGGCGAGCAGGAGCGACGGCATCCGCGGCGCGACGCCCGCGGCCACGTCGAGCGCGGCGCCGCCCTGCACGGTGGTCGGGCTGAACTGCAGCGCCCCTGCCTTCGCGAGCTGCAGCGTTCCGCCGCGCACCTCGGTCCGGGCCGTGAAGGTGTTGCCCGCATCCAGCACCAGCACCCCCGGGCCGGTCTTGGTGAGCGACAGCGCGTACGCGAAAAACGGGTGGCCGGATGCCGCCTGCGTCCTGGTGCCCGTCGTGACGTCGATCGCCACGGCCGCGGGCGCGGGCATGGGAAGGGCGTAGACGCCGAAGTTGCTGCCCACGATCCGCTCCGTGCCGGGCACGTCGCCAACGCCGACCGGCACGTTCACCAGCCGCGGCGCCGGATCGGCGAAGAGCAGCGTCGTCGAGCCGCCGCCGTCGAGATTGATCGCGTTGTACACGCCGTTGAGCCGCATCAGGTCGGCGAGTTCGGGACGCGTGACGCCCAGGCTGTGGCCGGTGTTCCGGCCGTCGATCGTCATCAGGTAGAGCCGCGTTGCGTCGGCACTCAGCCCCACCGCAGTGCGGGGCTGCAGCGACTCGTTGGCATACTGGATGATCGTGCCGTCGCGCAGCAGGCGGGCCTCACCGGCGAGCGTGTTGTAGAGCGGGACGTCGGGCGAGCGGGCGGTGCCGGTGCCGCTGACCGACCGCAGGATCGTGGCCACGTTGTCCTGCGAGACGTTGAGGGCGAACGTGCGGAACTCCTGAAACTCCGAGTAGACGACGCCCTGCCGGGCGGCGAGGCCCTCGACGGCGTAGTTGGAGCCGCTGACCCACGCGGAGAAGCCGCCATTGACCGCCACCTGTACGGCCTGCTCGGTAAGAAACTGCCGCGTGGTGCGGCCGACCGTCTCGCCGGCCGTGGAGCCGTTGGACGGTGTCACGGCGAAGCCGATGCCGGGAACCGTGAGGTCGATCTCCACGAGGTTCATCACCAGCTTCCGCGGCACGGTCGTGTCGATCCGCGTGTGCGTCACGCCGATGAACGGCTGCGACACGGTCCGCGACTCCGCCCCGTCCACGGCCGCGGCCGGTCCGCAGACCACGAGAACGAATGCCTGGAGAACGCACGCCAGGCCGACTCCGATCCGCCGCATGGCGTCAGTTCCTCGCGAGTGCGAACCGGTCGAGCCGGAAGCGATGGGCCGCGGCGGCCGGCGTCGCGAACGCCGCCTCCCGCTGCGCCACGCCCGCCTCGTCGAACACGAACGGACCCGCCGTGGCCGGCACCGTCCCCGTCGCCTGCGACACCAGCACCCCGTCGGAAACCCGCCGCAGCTGCACCGTCAGTTGCCGCGTGGCCGCCGCGAACGCGATCTCCGTGCGATACCCCCGGCCGGTCTCGAGCGGAGCACCCAGCGGCAGCGGCAGCGACCACGGCGTCCCGTCGCCCGCCACCGCCACGCGGGCCGTCGAGGCATCGACGATCTCAAGCGTTAGGCTCTGCGCCGACGTCGTCGCCGCCGAATGGAACAGCCCGGCCAGGATCGGGTTGGCCGCGTCGCTCCCGAACGACGCGATCGTGAGGTCCACCTCCAGCCGGATGTCGTCGGTTCGGGTCAGCGCCGCGACGGGCTTCACGTAACGCCGCCGCTGCGCCGTCGCCAAGCCTTCGACGTCGCCGAGTTTTCCCCGCGTCCAGTTACCGCGCACGTCCACGCCCCCCGCCGCCTCGGACCAGGCGTAGGCTACGGAGTCGGTCGTCATCGCCACGGAGAGTCGGCCGATGTCGCGGCCGATGTCGAGCATGTTGAAGTCGAACGACCAGCCATTCTTCATCGGGTCGGTCGTGAAGTCTTCGGTGAAGGCGGTGGCCTGTTCGGCACC
>CAIKWU010000322.1 GCA_903831155.1 uncultured Planctomycetaceae bacterium
CAGGTCTACTGGCCGGGGCTGCCGACGACCAAGCAGAACGTCACGCACCTGCTCGGTTTCAACGAGCCGAACAACCCGGTGGAGGACGCCTACACGTCGCTCGGCAACGGCTCGGTCGACGCGGCCATCGCCGCCTGGCCGAGCCTGCTCGCCACGGGCCATCGCATCGGCTCGCCGGCGGTCACCGACGGGGGCAAGGCCTGGCTCTACGAGTTCATGGACAAGGCGATCGCCGCGAACCTGCGGGTCGACTTCATCGCCATCCACAACTATCAGGCTGGCCAAACGGCAAGTTCCCTCACCGCCTGGCTCAAGGACATTTACGACCGCTACCAGCTGCCGATCTGGTTGACCGAGTTCAACAACGGGGCCAACTGGACATCCGCCCCGGATCCGACGCTCCAGCAAAACGCCGACTGGGTCGCGAGCATCACCAACTCGTTCGATACCACGCCGTGGATCGAACGCTACTCGATCTACAGCGCCGTCGAGGCCGTCCGCCAGATGGTCGACTCCTCGGGCGCGCTCACCCCGGCGGGACTCGTCTACAGGAACAACGCCTCGCCCATCGGCTACGTGCAGGAGCCGTCGATCCGCGCGAACTCGGCCGCCCGCGGCGTCGCCCAGCTGCCGCTCGACGGCACGGCCCGCGACACGAGCGGCTTCGGCAACAACGGCCAGGTGGTCGGCGGCCCGGCCTACCTGGCCGGCCAGCAGGGGCAGGCGCTCCAGTTCGACGGCCAGAGCACGTTCGTGCAACTGCCCGCCAACGTCGCCACCGGCACGGCTTTCAGCTTCGCCGCCTGGGTCTACCGGGACGGCGGCAGCAACTGGCAGCGGATCTTCGATTTTGGCGACGGCACCTCGTCGTACCTGTTCCTGACGGCCTCCAACGGCTCGCGCATGCGGTTCGCGATCAGAAACGGCGGCTCCGAGCAGGTCGTCGAGACCGACCCGCCGCCGATCGGCCAGTGGACCCACGTGGCCGTCACGCTCGGCTCGGGGGCGGCCCGGCTCTACGTCAACGGGGCGCTCGCCGCCTCGAACACCGCCGTCACGATCACGCCCGCCGCGATCACGCCCGCCCGCAACTACCTCGGGAAGTCGCAGTTCGCCGCCGACCCGCTGTTCGCCGGACGGCTCGACGGTGTTCTGATGACCGACACGGTGCTCTCGGCCACGCAGATCGCCGGCCTGATGACCAACACCCCGCCGCGGTTCGACGCCGCGACGATCACCACCGCCGCCGCCGGCCGTGGCACCCCGCTCACCGCCTCGATCGCCGGACGGGCGACCGATGCCGACGCGGGCGACACGCTCACCTACGCCAAGGCCAATGGGCCGGCCTGGCTTTCCGTGGCGGCCAACGGCGCGCTCTCGGGCACGCCCACGGCGGCCGACCAGGGGCCGCAGGAGTTCGTCGTCACCGCCACCGACTCGAAGGGATCGGTCGCCTTCGCCACGCTCGTCGTGCCGCTCTCGTCGATCTGGTGGCGCGGCGATACCAACGGCGTCTGGAGCTATGCGAGCGGCGGCTCCACCAACTGGGCGAGCGACCCGGCGGGCAGCGTCGATGCCGGGGCCGTTCCCAACGCCTCGTCCGACGTCATCTTCGCGGCGACCACCGCCGGCAACCTGCCGGCCGTCACCCTCGGCGCCAACGCCTCGGCGCGGAGCGTGCGGGTGACCTCGTCGACCGGAGTGACGCTCGGCGGCTCCCACAGCCTCACCCTCGGTGCCGACGGCTTCACGATTTCGACCGGGGGTGGAGCGAGCACGATCAGCACGACCGGCGGGGTGATCCTGGCGGCCAATCAGACCTGGAGCCTGGCCAGCTCCCTCACCGTGTCGGCGGGGACGAGCGGCGCGGCGGCCCTCGCAAAGACGGGTGCGGGCACGCTCAGTCTCACCGGCGCCGCCGGCCACACCGGCGGCACGACGATCGCGGAAGGCACGCTCCAACTCGGCGCCGGCGGAACCACCGGCAGCCTGGTGGGCGGCGTCGTGAACAACGGCACGCTCGTGGTCGATCGCTCGAGCGATCTCACGCTCGACGGGGTGATCTCCGGCACGGGATCGCTCGTCAAGCGGTCGGCTGGTCGGCTGACCCTGCCCGCCACCAACACCTTCACGGGCGGCGCCACGATCGGCAGTCAGACCGGCGCCGGAGTCGTCCGCGCGACGGCCTCGGCCGCCCTCGGCAGCGGTGAGGTGCTGATCGGCCCGGGCGGCAACGCCACCACGGCCCGGCTGGAACTGGCCAACAACGCCACGCTGCAAAACGCGATCGCGCTGCCGCTCCGCACCAACACCAGCGTCGCCATCCAGAACATCAGCGGGACCAACACGCTCACGGGCACCGTGACGCTCGAAGTCGGCGGGTCCGCGGCGATCGTGCAGTCGGATGCGGGCTCGCTCACGCTCGGCGGGATCACGTCGGCCGCGACCGGCACGCGGGTGGTCACGCTCCAGGGTGCGGGCAACGGCACGGTGAGCGGCGTGATCGCCAACGGTGCCGCGACGGTGTCGGTGGTCAAAGGCGGCGCCGGCACCTGGACGTTCGGCGGAGCCAACACCTTCACCGGCGACGCGACGATCACCGGCGGCACTCTCGCAATTGCCGCAGCCAACCGGCTCGCCGACACCATGCCGCTCACGCTCGGCGGCGGCACCTTCGCGACCGGTGGCTTCTCGGACACCGTCGGGGCTCTCAGCCTCTCGGCCAACTCCACGATCGACCTAGGCTCGGGGTCGAGCGTGCTGGTCTTCAGCGGCCTCGGCACGTTCACGGCGGGCCGCACGCTCACGATCGCCAATTGGACGCCTGGCCTCGACCACCTCGTGATCGGCACCGGGGCGAGCCTGACGACCGCTCAGCTCGCCCAGATCACCTTCAGCGGCACGGCCGCGCGGCAGCTCCCCTCGGGTGAGATTCGGCCCGTCGGCAGCACCGACGACGCCTGGTATCGATTCGACGAGACTGCCGGCGGCGCGCTCGCCGACAGCGGGGGCGGCGGCCTGGTCGCGGCGGCGACGGGGGCCTTCTCCTTCACGACGGGCGCCGTCGGCAACGCGATCGCGCTGGCCGGTGGTCGAGTCGAGTTGCCCGAGGGAATCGTCGGGGCCGCGACCGCCGCCACGATCGCCACCTGGGTGAAGATCGACAGCCTCGCCACGTTCTCCAGGATCTTCGACTTCGGCACCGGCACGACGGCGTCGATGTTCCTCACGCCACGGTCGGGCTCAGGAGCGCCGCGGTTCGCGATCACGACCAGCGGCGGAGCCGGCGAGCAGCGGATCGACGCAGCCGCGCCGCTGACCGCGGGCAGGTGGACGCACCTGGCCGTGACGATCTCAGGAGGCACCGGCACGCTCTACGTCGACGGGCAGGTCGCCGGCACGAACCCCGCCATGACGCTCACCCCGGCGAGCCTCGGCTTCACCACCAACAACTGGATCGGCGACTCGCAGTACGCGGCCGATCCGTCGCTCCTGGGCAGCATCGACGACTTCCGGATTCTCACGCGGGCACTCTCGGCGTCGGACGTGCGGACGCTCGCCACCCGCGAAGTGCCGGTGAGCGTGGCAGACGGGCAGACGGCGACCGACGTGCAGCGATCGGGCAATGTGACGCTCGCCAAGCAGGGCGCCGGCACGCTCGTGCTCGACAAGGCCAACACCCACACCGGCGGCACCGTGGCGACCGCGGGCACGCTCGTCGTCCGACACGTCGGGGCGGTCGGGAGCGGCGGCCTCCGCGTGCAATCCGGCGCCACCGTGACCTTCGACGTCGGCACCGCCGAGGTGCCGCTCGCCACGCTCGTCGTCGAACCCGGCGGACGGATCGATCTCGGGCATGGACGGGTCACGGTCCCCGCCGCCGGTATCGCGTCGACCGATCTTGTGAACCTGCTCAGGGCAGGCCTTGGCGACGGCAGCTGGAACGGCACCGGGCTGACCTCCCGTTTCGCCACCCGCGCCGCGGGTTACGGTGTCGGCTCCGTCACCCACGACGACGGCTCCACGACCGTCGCCTTCGCTGCCGCCGGCGATGTGAACCTCGACGGCCAGGTCGATCTCCTCGACATTTCCGTGCTCTTCGGCGAGAGCCCCTTCAATGACGTGGTCACCCGGGGCTGGAAGGCCGGAGACTTCAACTACGACGGGATCTACGACGTGCTCGACGTCGGTACCATGCTGTCGGCGAACGTCTTCGATTCCGGAAGCTATCTCCCTCAGGCCACCGCCGCAAACACCAATCCGGCGGCCCTCTCCACCATGGCCGCCGCCTTCGCCAGCATCACCGACACCGCCACGACCACCACCCGCAGAAAGCTTTTCGCGACGCTCCCATGAACCACTGGCTGATCAAGAGCGAGCCCGACGTCTTCTCGATCCACGACCTCGCCAAGGCGAAGAAGCAGACGACCCACTGGGAGGGCGTCCGCAACTACCAGGCCCGGAACTTCCTCAGGGCGATGAAGCACGGCGACCTCGCCCTCTATTACCACTCCAACGCCGAACCCTCGGCCGTGGCGGGGATCGTGGAAGTGGTCCGCGAGGCCTATCCCGACCCGACCGCCTGGGACCCGAAGAGCGACTACCACGACCCCAAGGCCTCCCCCGAGAATCCCGTCTGGTCGATGGTCGACGTGAAGCTCGTGGAGGCTTTTCCACGGCAAATCCCCCTGGAGGAGCTGCGGGGGATCAAGGCTTTGGCCGGCATGGAACTCCTCCGCCGCGGCAGCCGGCTCTCCGTCCAGCCCGTCACGGCCGCCCAGTTCCGCACGATTCGGCTCCTCGCCTCCAAGCGGCCGGCCGGGCGTCCATAATGCCGGCATGCCCTGCCGCATCGAGCCCGCCATTCCTTCGCCGCCGCGGCCCGCCACCCCGCTCCCCGCGGCCCTCGACTGGATCGCGGGCTCACTCGAACAGCTCCGCGCCGCAGGGCTCGAGCGGCCGCAGCGGATCCGTGACGGCCGGCAGGGGGGCACGGTCGAACTCGACGGCCAGACGCTCGTCAACGTCGGTTCCAACGACTACCTCGGCTACGCCGGCGACGTGCGGCTCACGAAGGCCGCCTCGAAGGCGGCGTGCGCTGAGGGGTTCGGGGCCGGGGCGAGCCCGCTCGTCAGCGGTCATTCGCGGTCTCACGACCGGCTCGAGCAGGCGATCGCGGATCTCCTCGACGTGCCCGCCGCCATGGCGTTTCCGAGCGGCTTCGCCGCCAACTCGGCCACGATCGCGGCCCTCGTCGGTCCGGACGACACGATCTACAGCGACGAGCGCAACCACGCGAGCATCATCGACGGCTGCCGGCTCGCGCGGGCCCGTGTCCACGTCTATCCTCACCGCGACGTTGCCGCCCTCGAGCGCCTGATCGGAGCCGACGACGCCTCGCCCGGCCGGCGGCTGATCGTCACCGACACGCTCTTCTCGATGGACGGCACGATCGCGCCACTCGCCGATCTCTGCGACGTCGCCCGCCGCCACGCCGCGATGCTGATGGCCGACGAGGCCCACGCCACCGGTGTCTTCGGACCGCGGGGCAGTGGCCTCGTCGAGGAGACCGGCTGCGGCGACGGGGTGCACGTCCGCTCGGGCACGCTCTCCAAGGCCCTCGGCGCCGCGGGTGGCTTCGTGGCCGGCCATCCCGACCTGATCCACTGGCTCAGGCACGCCGCGCGGGGATGGGTGTTTTCGACCGCGCATCCTCCGGCCGTCGCTGCCGCCGCCACGCGGGCGATCGAACTCGTCGCGGCGGAGTCGTGGCGACGAACCGAGCTCCGCGCCAAAGCTGCCGCCTTTCGCGATCGGCTCGCCGCCGCCGGGCTCGACCTCGGCGGCGCGGAGGCCCAGATCGTGCCGGTGGTCGCGGGCGCGGCCGAGGCCGCCGTCGCGCTCTCCGCGAGGCTCACCGAGGCCGGCTTCTTCGTGCCGGCGATCCGCCCGCCGAGCGTGCCTCGCGGCCGCAGCCTCGTCCGTGCGAGCCTCTCCTGGCTTCACTCCCAATCCGACCTCGACCGACTCGCCGATGCCATCGCCACGAGCCTCCGCTGAACATCTGCCGTGGTGCGTGATCGGGGCCGGGCCCTCGGGGCTCGCCGCCCTCAAGCGGCTCCGCGAGTCGGGCCTCGACGCCGAGTGCCTCGAACGCGAAGACGGCACAGGAGGTAACTGGTACTTCGGCGCGGCGACGTCCCGCGTGTTCGCCTCGACGCGGCTGATCAGTTCGAAGTCGCTCACCGAGATCACTGACTTCCCGATGCCGCGGGAGTATCCGGCCTACCCCGACCACCGGCAGTGCCTCGACTACCTCCGGTCCTATGCCAAGGCCTTCACGCTTGATCCCCACATCCGCTTCCACACCAGCGTCGAGCGGCTCGAACCCCTGGGCCATCCGGGGGCGGGCTGGGAAATCCACCTCGCCGACGGGCCGTCGAAGCGCTATGCCGGCGTCGTGATCGCCAGCGGCCACAACCACCGGCCGCGGTGGCCCGACATCCCCGGCTCGTTCGCCGGCGATCTGCTCCATGCCGCCGACTACAAGTCGCCGACCGTGCCGGTCGCGATCGCCGGACGCCGGGTGCTCGTGATCGGCGGCGGCAACTCGGGCTGCGACATCGCGGTGGAGTGCGGTCGGCACGCAGCGACGACGGTTCACTCCACCCGCCGCGGCTACTACGTCGTGCCCCGCAAGGTCTTCGGGCGGCCGGCTGATCTCCGGGGCGAGCGGCTGCTCAAGATGGCCGCACCGCTCTGGCTCCGGCGGCTCGTGGGCGAACGGATGATCGACCGCACGATCGGCCTGCCGTGGCGGCATGGCCTGCCGCGGCCCGATCACCGGCTCTTCGAGTCGCACCCCGTGATCAACTCCGACCTGCTCGCGCTCATCGACGCTGGTCGCATCCAGCCGGCAGGTGATGTCGCCGCCTTCGACGGCCATGACGTCGTGTTCCGCGACGGCAGCCGGCAGGCGTTCGACGTCGTGATCGCCGCCACCGGCTACCGGATCAGCCATCCCTTCATCGACGCCCGATGGCTCGGTGGCCACGACGCCGATGCGGTGCCACACCTCTTCATGCACGCGCTCCATCGAAGCCGCGACGACATCGCCGTGGTCGGGCTGATTCAGCCCGACAGCGGCCAGTGGGGCATCACCGACCTGCAGGCCGCCCTCGTCGCCCGGATGGCCCGTGCCGCCCGCTGCGCCCCCCGGGCCGCCGCCTGGCTCTATCGACTTCGCCAGCGGCCCGAGCCCGCCCCGCCGATCCGCTATGTCGACTCCCCGCGGCACGCGCTCGAGGTCGAGCATTTCTCCTACCGCCGCCGGCTCGAACGGCTCCTCGCCTCCCTCGATCGCCGCCTGCGTCGGGAGGCAGGCCACAACACGGCTGGTTCGAACTGCTCGTGATCCGACCACGTTCGCGAGGCTCGGGGCTGCCGGTGCCCTCTCGCCGGACGTTCGCCTCGGCCCTCCCGGCCTCGGCTCTCTGCGTGTCCGCGGCGCTTCGCCATCCATGGCTCCGCTTGCTCCCACAGCCCGCTCGAGGGCACCGGCAGCCCCTCGCTGAGTTCAGGCCGCGAGAAGCCGACCGGCCGTGAGGCCGCGGGCAGTGCAGCCCTCTCCCTGCATGGCCGCTACCAGCACGTCTTCCCGCCGTTGACGGCGATCGTCTGACCCGTCACGAAGGCCGCCTCGGCGCTGGCGAGATAGACCGCCGCCCAGCCCACTTCGTCGGGCTTGCCCCAGCGGCCCAGCGGCACGGTCGCGAGGTAGGCATCCTTGTCGGCTTGGGCGTCGTTCACGTGCCGCTCCACGGGGATCCAGCCGGGCGCGATCATGTTGACGGTGATCCCGAAGGGGGCGAGTTCGTGGCACATGCTCCGCGACCATCCCGTCTGCCCCCCCTTCGCGGCGACGTAGGCCGAGAACGGCGCGACCCCGAGATGAAACACCTCGCTGGTCACGTTGATCAGTCGGCCGTGGCGGCGGGCCTTCATGCCCGGCAGCGCGCGGCGGGCGAGCAGGTAGGGGCTCTTCACGAAGAAGTCGAGCATCTGCTGGTAGAAGTCCCAGTCGTAGTCCTCGATGGGTTTCAGCGGCTGGGCGGGCGTGGCGTTGACCACCACGATGTCGACCGGCCCGAGTGAGCCTTCGATCTCGGTGAACATCCGGTCGATGTCCGCCTCCTTCGTGACGTCCGCCCGGAAGAGGTCGGCCCTGGCGCCCGTCGCTCGCAGCTCAGCGACAGCAGCTTCGGCGCGGGATGGGTCGTTGGCGTAGTTGACGGCCACGGTCGCGCCGGCCCGGCCAAGGCATCTCGCCGTGGCCTTGCCGAGGCCGGTGGACGAGCCGGTGACGAGGGCCACCCGGCCGCCGAGCGAGAACGGAGGCTGGTTGGACGGGGCAGCCATGACGAACGCTCCGAATCGTGAACGGGACA
The DNA here is from genome assembly GCA_903831155.1 of uncultured Planctomycetaceae bacterium. Taxonomy (GTDB): domain Bacteria; phylum Planctomycetota; class Planctomycetia; order Pirellulales; family UBA1268; genus QWPN01. The sequence goes on from CAIKWU010000322.1 coordinate 8,448, forward strand.
GGACGTGCGTGCCGCGGAAGGGCCGCGAGGCTATACCATAAAGGATGGTCCGGGGATCGCCGCACCGGCCCGATCGAGGGCTGGCCAGCCGAGAATCGTCATGGCACTCCGCCTCACTCGCAACGATCGGCACGGGTTCAGTATCCGCCTCGCGTGCTTCCTCACGCTGGGCCTCGCCACCGTGGGAGCGACCGCCGCCGAGCCGCCGGTCGATTTCTCCCGCGAGATCCAGCCGCTTCTCGCCAAGCGGTGCTTCGCCTGCCACGGGCCCGACACCCAGGAGGGCGGACTGCGGCTCGATAGCGCCGCGCCATCGCGGGCCACGCTCGACAGCGGTGCGCGGGCGATCGTGCCCGACGACCCGGCCGCCAGCGAGATCCTCGCGCGGATCACCTCCGACGACCCCGACCTTCGCATGCCCCCCGAGGGCACGCGACTCACCGCCGCGCAGGTCGACACGCTCCGCCGCTGGATCGCCGAGGGGGGCGAGTACCGCGAGCACTGGGCGTTTGGTCCGGTGGCCCGGCCTGAGCCGCCGCCGGCCCCCGAGGGCACGCACCCGATCGACGCCTTCATCCGCACGGGCCTCTCCGCGAAGGCGCTGCCCGTGCCCGCCGTGGCCGACAAACGCACGCTCCTCCGCCGGGCCAGTTACGGCGTCACCGGCCTGCCGCCCGGCGAAGAGGCGATGCGCGACTTCCTCGCCGACGAGTCGCCCCACGCCTGGGAGACGGTGGTCGACCGGCTGCTCGCCTCGCCCCACTACGGGGAGCACTGGGCCCGCCACTGGCTCGACCTCGTCCGCTACGCCGACACCAACTCCTTCGAGCGCGACGGCGACAAGCCAAACGCGTGGCGGTACCGCGACTACGTCATCCGCTCGTTCAACGACGACAAACCCTACGACCGGTTCGTGATCGAGCAGCTCGCCGGCGACGAGGCCGAGTCGCCCACGCCCGATGAGCTCGTCGCCACCGGCTACTACCGGCTCGGCATCTGGGACGACGAGCCGGCCGACGCGTTGCAGGCCCGGTACGACTGGCTCGACGACGTGGTCTCGACGACGGGGCAGACGTTTCTCGGCCTCACGATCGGCTGCGGCCGCTGCCACGACCACAAGATCGACCCGATCACCCAGCGCGACTACTACGCCCTGCTCGCCTTCGTCCACAACGTCACGCCGATGGGCGGCCGGACGATGGCTGCCGAGAACATCGAGCGGCCGCTGTTCGCCGACGCCGCGGCCCAGCGGCGCTACGAGGCCGCCGTCGCCGACCTCGACGCCCGCCGCCGCGATGCCCAACTCGCCGTGACCGCGATCGAGGAGCGGTTCCGGGCGGCCTGGGAGGCGGAGACGGCGACGACGGTCACCGGGGGCGACCTCGACGACCTGGAGTTCCGGTTCTACCGCGACGCCTGGAAGACGCTGCCGGTGTTCGACGAGTTCAAGCCGGAGGACACGGGAGTGGTCACCGGCAACCTGTTCGACATCGGCGTGGCACCGTCGCTGCGGCCCGACAACTTCGGCTACGTGTTCACGGGCTTTCTCAAGGTGCCGGCGGACGGCGACTACACCTTCACCCTCGACTCCGACGACGGCTCACGGCTCACGGTCGACGGCCGGGCCGTGCTGCTCTACGACGGCATCCACGGCGAGGGAAACCCGCAGCGGGCCACGGTGCACCTCGCCGCCGGCCGGCTGCCGATCCGGCTCGACTACTTCCAGGGGATCTTCGGCAAGGGCCTCACCGTGTCGTGGTCGGGGCCGGGATTCGCCTCACGGCGGCTCTCCGCGCTGCCCAAGGGCAAGGGGAAGGGCGCGACGAGCGGCTTCGATCTCATCGCGGCGATCCGCACCGACGGCGAACGGATCCTGGGGGTCGACGGCAAGCGGGATTACGACGCGAAGAAGAAGTCGCTCGAGAAGCTCGTGAAGGAGGCGGTGCCGGTCGACAAGGCGCTCGTGGTGACGGAGCACGGCCCGCAAGCGCCCGAAACGTTCGTCTTCTTCCGTGGCAATCCCCGGGCCGACAGAAAGCCGGAGTCGAAGGTCGAGCCGGCCTTTCCCTCACTCTTCAGGACGGCGGCGCCCGTGATCACGCCAGCTCCCGATGGCCGGTCGAGCGGCCGCCGCACGGCGCTGGCCCGCTGGATCGCCTCGGCCGAGAACCCGCTCACCGCGCGGGTGGTGGCCAACCGCATCTGGCAGCATCACTTTGGCAGGGGAATCGTCAGGAGCGCGAGCAACTTCGGCCTGATGGGCGATCCGCCCACGCATCCGGAGCTCCTCGACTGGCTGGCGAGCGACCTCGTGGCCGGCGGCTGGCGGCTCAAGCGGCTCCACAAGGCGATCCTGATGTCGGAGGCCTATCGGGCCACGAGCGCCGGCACGACCGACGGCCTCGCGAAGGACCCGCTCAACGACGCCTGCTGGCGATTCGACATGCGGCGACTGGCCGCGGAGGAACTCCGCGACTCGATCCACGTGGCGAGCGGCGAGTTCAACCCGAGGATGTTCGGCCCCGGCGTGTTTCCCGCGATCCCGAAGGCGGTGATGGCGGGTCAGTCGGTGCCGGGGAAGGGCTGGGGATCCTCACCGCCGGAGGAGCAGGCCCGCCGCAGCATCTACGCCCACCTGAAGCGGTCGCTCGTCACGCCGATCCTCGCCGACTTCGACGGCGCCGACACCGACACCCCCTGCCCGGTGCGGTTCGTGACCACGCAGCCCACGCAGGCCCTCGGCATGATGAACGGCGAGTTCCTCCAGCGGCAGGCGAAGGTGTTCGCCGACCGCGTTCGCCGCGAGGTCGCCCCGCAGCAGCAGTCACCGGCCCCGACGGCCGACGACGACACCGCCGCGTTCGTCCGCCGCGCGATCGAGATCGCGCTCCTGCGGCCTGCCACACCCGACGAGCTCGCGCAGGGAGTGGCCCTGGTCGACCGCCTCGAAGACACCGACGGCGTGCCGCCCAGCCGCGCCTTCGAGCTCTACTGCCTGATGATCCTGAACCTCAACGAGTTCTGCTACCTCGACTGACGCTCCCGGAACCCTCGCCATGGCCAGCCAGCCGCACCGCCCACAGGGCCAGTTCTGCCACCGCACCCGCCGGGAGTTTTTCTGGGAGGCGGGCGCGTCGTTCACGGGCCTCGCCCTTGCCGGGCTCCTCGACCAGGGATTTCTCGCGGGGCAGTCCCGGGCCGCCGACGGCACGCCCTTCCAGAACCCGCTTGCCGCCAAGCCGCCGATGGTCGCCCCGACCGCGAAGAGCGTGATCTTCCTCTTCATGTACGGCGGTCCGAGCCACGTCGACACCTTCGACTACAAGCCTGCGCTCTATCCGCTCGACGGCAAGACGATCCCCGTGAAGACCAAGGGCCGCGGGGGCGAGCGGAGCGAGGGCCGGGTCGTCGGGCCCAAGTGGAACTTCCAGCAGTACGGCCAGTGCGGCAAGTGGGTGAGCGACCTGTTCCCGAACATGGCCCGTCACGTCGACGATCTCGCCTTCATCCATTCGATGACGGCCGACTCGCCGATCCACGGGTCGGCGATGCTCCAGATGAACTCAGGGAAGATTCAGTCGGGGGCGCCCTGCCTGGGCTCGTGGGTCAACTACGGCCTCGGCAGCGAGAATGAAAATCTTCCCGGCTTCGTGGTGATGCTCGACCCCACCGGCGGCCCCATCTCGGGAGCCAAGAACTGGTCGAGCGGCTTCATGCCGGCGACGTATCAGGGCACGCTGCTGCGGAGCAAGGGGGCGCCGATCCTCGACCTTGCGCCCCCCGACGACATGCCCCTCGAGGCCCAGCGGCAGCTGCTCGACGCCCTCCGCGACGCGAACACCGCCCACCTGCTCTCGCGGGGCGACAACACCGAGCTCGCCGCGCGGATCGCCTCCTACGAGCTCGCCTGGAAAATGCAGGAGCACGCGCCCGAGGCGGTCGATCTCGCCAGCGAAACCGAGGAGACGAAGCGGCTCTACGGCCTCGACAACCCGCGGACCGCCGACTTCGGCCGCCGCTGCCTGCTCGCCCGCCGGCTCGTGGAGCGGGGGGTGCGGTTCGTGCAGCTCTATTCGGGCGGCGCCCACAACGACGACAACTGGGACGCCCACGGCGACCTCGTGAAGAACCACGAGTTCCACGCCGGCAACACCGATCTCCCGGTGGCGGCGCTGCTGACCGACCTGAAGCGGTCGGGCCTCCTCGATTCGACGCTCGTCATCTGGGGCGGCGAGTTCGGCCGCCAGCCCACGGCGGAGTATGCCGAGGGCACGGGCCGCGATCACAACTCATACGGCTTCACGATGTGGATGGCGGGGGGCGGCATCAAGGGGGGCGTGAGCGTGGGTGAGACCGACGAGCTCGGCTCGGCCGCGATCACCCCGGTGCACGATGGCCGCACCGGCTTCCACGTGAAGAGCCTCCATGCGACGGTGCTCCAGTGCCTCGGCCTCGATCCGAACCGGCTCGCCTACTTCTTCGGCGGCCTCGATCAGAAACTCGTCGGCGTGGAGCGGGTCGAGCCGATCCACGAGATCCTGGCGTGACTGCAGCAGTCGGCCTAATGCTTGTTGTTGCAGCTCGTGCAGATCCGGGGAGCCTGGTTGGCACCGAACGTGTTGCAGAGGATGCAGCGGTTGTTGAACTTGTTGTTGCAGGTGTTGCAGATCCGTGGCACCTGGTTGGCACCGAACGCGTTGCAGAGGATGCAGCGGTTGTTGAACTTGTTGTTGCAGGTGTTGCAGATCCGCGGCATCTGGCTGGCGCCGAACGTGTTGCACAGGATGCAGCGGTTGGCCGCCGGCACTTCGCCTGTCGCCGCCCGTGCGCCGCTGCCGGCACGAACCCCGATGCCCACCATGCAGGCCGCCACCGCGGCGACCACGAGACCGACCCGGACCATCGTTCGCGCAGCCATGAGTGACGCTCCTTTTCCAACCCCGGACCCAGCGGAGGGGTTGGCCCCTCCGCGGCGACGATCACGATCGTATCCCATGCCACGGCTCCACGACACCGCGGCTTTTTTCATACTCCTGGCGACAGCCGCGACGGCCCACGGCGACGCCCCGCCGTCGGCCGTGCAGACCGGCACGCCCCGGCGGGTCATCGCTGCCGACTCCTCCCGGAAGACGCTCGCGTCGATCGGCCCTGACGGCCGGGTCGAATGGACGATCCCCTGCAACGCGATCCACGACCTGCACCTGCTCTCGGATGGCCACCTGCTCTACCAGGACGGCTGGACGCGGATCGTCGAGATCGACGGCGACCGGAAGCCTGCCTGGCAGTACGACGCGAAGGGCAACGGCAACGCCGGCCGACCGGTGGAGGTGCATGCCTTCCAGCGACTCGCCGACGGCACCACGATGATCGTGGAGTCCGGTCCTGCGCGGATCATCGAGGTCGATCGGTCAGGCAGCATCGTCCGGGAAATCCCCCTGAAGGTCGACTCCCCCTCGGCCCACTCCGACACGCGGAACGCCCGGAAGACGGCCGCCGGCACGTACCTCGTGGCCCATGAGAAGGACGGCGTGGTCCGCGAGTACGACGCCTCGGGCCACATCGTGTGGGACTTCGACGTGCCTGTGACGTGCGGGGAGCGGAGGGGTGGCCACGGCCCCGAGGCCTGCGGCGACCAGGTCTATTCGGCGGTCCGGCTTGAGAGCGGCAACACGCTGATCGGAACCGGCAACGGCCATGGTGTGCTCGAGGTGTCGCCCGCCCGCGAGATCGTCTGGCAGGTGGGCCAGCGCGACCTGCCCGGCGTCGTGCTCGCCTGGGTCACGCAGGTCGAGCGGCGGTCCAACGGCAACACGATCCTCGTGAACTGCCACGCGGGGCCGGAGCAGCCGCAGATCATCGAGATCACGCCCGACAAGCAGGTGGTCTGGTCGTTTCGCGACTTCACCACGTTCGGCAACGCGCTGCCGGTCGCCGTGGTCCTCGACCGCTGACGGTGGCCGCGACGCACGTCACTCCGGCCGCAGCCCCGCGGTGGCGGTTCACCGCTGCGGCGGCAGCACGATCCCCTGCGCCGGCGCTGCGGCCGGCGGCGGGGGCTGGCCGAACACCGCCTCGAGCCCGCGGCCGATGCCGTCCTTGATCACGGCCTCCGCCGTGTTCTCGACGATCCGGCCGAGAATCTTGTCCATCTCGGCGGCGTCGAACTGCGGCCTGTGCACCGTGCCCTTGAGCGGCACGAGCAAGGGCGTGCGGAAGAGCTGGCCGAGCACCGGCGTCTGACCCACGAGATCGCCCCGCAGGGCCACCTCCAGGAGCATGTCGAGCGAGCCGTCCTGGCCGACAGTGCCCCGCGACTTCACGACGAGCTGCCCGGCGTCCATCACGAGGCCGTCGTGCGCCAGCCGCCGGCCGGCGAGCCGCATCCGCACGGGCTCCGGTCGCACCCGCATGAGCACCGCCTTGTCGCCGAACGCGAACCGCGGATCGACCACGCTCTGCAGCTTGACGAGCAGATTCACCAGCGGCTGCACGCCGCCCCCGGGCGTGACCTCGAGGTTCTCGAAGATCACCTGCCCGGCGAGTTCGCCCGCGTAGAAGTCGCCCAGCGGAATCCGCGCACCGGCGAGATCGACGCTGACCACGCCCGAGGTGTGGGTCGAGTGGCCGAGCACGGGGACGAGCCACTTCATCCAGCGGTCGCAGAGCGATCCCGAAAGGGCCACGCGCTCCGCCACGCGTCCGGGTGGGACGATCAGCTCGCCCGGCCAGGGCTCGAGGCGGATCCACGGCGCGGCCCGCAGCCGCCCAGCGGCCGCCGGGATGTCGAACGGGCCGAGGGCCAGCTGGCCCTCGAGGAGCCGCACGGGCATCTCACCGGCCGAGAGCGGGATGCCGTCGAGATCGCCGGCCGTCCAGGCCGCCGACGTGTCGAGGGTCAGGTTGCGGATCACCGCACCCCGCGACGACGCGGCGGCCGTGGCCACCGGGCGGGCCAACCGCGCGGTGAGCTCGGTCGCGGCGTCGCCGCCGCGGGTCGCCGACAGCCAGTCCGACGGAAGGGGAACGACCGCCGCCTCACCCGCCATCGCCGGAGCGGCCCCCACGACCGGCGGCGGTGATCCGAGCGGGCCGCGAACGGCGAACGGTCGGCCGCCCGCGCCGGTGAGCCGCACCCGCCCGCCGGTCCAGGGGGTGAGCAGCCGCGAGACCTGGTCCCAGTCATACGCCGCCGTGCCCTCGAGCGACACCATGCGGCGCGACGCAAGCTCGTTCACGTCGCCGCTCGCCGACACCTCGAAGGTCGACGACTCGACGGCGAGGCGATCCACACGCAGCGAGTCCGACGCGCGGCCGCCGGCGTCGAGGGGACGGGTGATCTCGAGGACGAACGTGGGCCGGGCCTCCATCCAGAGCGGCCGGCCCGCTGCTGCCGCAGAGGCCAGCGCGATCTGGCTGCCGGTCGCCTCCACGAGCACGTTGACGCCGGCCTGGGTGTCGGCGATCTCCACGGTTCCCCAGGCCCTGCCCGATGCCGGCCACGCGGTCACGGTCTCCGGGGTCAGGAGCCAACGCTCGAACCGGGCGAGGTCGGCCTGCCACTGGACCCGGCCGCGGACGCGGTCGAGCGGGGCGGTGGCCGGCGGAGGCTCCCACGAGATTCCACCACTGCGAAGCGAGAGCGTGGCGGTGAGGATCTCGGCCGACGACAGCACGACTCGACCCGACGCGGCCTCGATTCTGCCGGCCATCGTGGCGATCACCTTCGGCTCCACGATCTCCCGGCCCTGCCAGCGGGCGGAGAGTTTCTCGACCTCGGCCGCAGCGCGATCGAAGTGCCAGGCGTCGCCCCGCGCGGCAACCGCCGCCGACGCGGTCACCCGGCCCGCCGCTTCGAGGCCATCCGGTGCCGCTCCCGGGGCGATCGCCGCCAGCCGCGGCAGCCAGCCGGCGAGGTCTCCCGTGAGGCTGCACTCGGCGGCCACCCCCTCGGCGCCCGCCGCGGGCCGAATCCAGGGCACGCCCCGCGTCGCCGCCACACCCGCCACCGCGGGAAGATCGACCAGCACGCCGCCGGCGATCGACGCCTCGAGCCTGTCGTCACCGCACGCGATGCGACCACGGGCCCGCTCGATGGCCGCGAGTCCGCCCGTGACCGCCCCGGCCACCTCCGCCTCGATCGCCACCTCGTCGTCGCGCCAGGTGGGCAGCCCCGGCGCGGTGATCTCGAGATCGGAGATGTCGGCGGAGAGCGTCGCCAGCGAGCCGCCGGCGTTCCCCGCCGCCGCCACATCGAGCCGCCCTCGGGACCTGCCCTTGGCCGACACGCCGAGGTCGAGCACCTCGGCCATGCCGGCGACGATCGCGCCGAGGTCCGCCGTCCACTGGATGCCCAGCCCCTCCGGCCCACCCACGGCCGACAGCTCCGCGGCCTCGGAGACGAGCCTCGCCTCCTCCATCCGCAGCGTCGTCTGGCCACCGGGGCCGCGGCGAACCTTGACCCATGCCGTGAACGGCTCGGGCCACGACAGTTCCTTCGCCGGGGTGGCTCCACCGGCGACGGATCGCGTGGCGGCGAGGTCACGGGCGGTGGCCCGCACCTCGAGAAGCCGGTCGGTGCCGTCGGCGCGTGCCGCGGCGGCCACCCGGAGCGTGCCCCCGGTGACCCGCACGTCGGGCCGCACGCTGAGCCCATTCGGCAGCCCGTGCGCCGCGGCGGCCAGGTCGACGTCGAGCGCGAGGGTGAAGTCCTCGCTCGCGAGCCGCTCGAGCCAGCCGCGGACGTCCCCGCCGGGCAGGCACAGGCTGCCGAGGAGTTCCGCCCGCACCATCGGCGCGGTCGCGGTGAGGCGGCGAACCACCAACCGGTCGCCCGTGATCGAGACGTCGAAGGGCATCTCGCACCGCTCGACGGTGAACCGCTCGGCGAGATCGGCCGCGTCACACACGGCGAACTGCTCGAGGCTGACGACCCCCTGCATCCGCCGTCCATCGGCGGCGTCGGTGACGTCGAGCCGGACGTCGGCGATGCCATCGACGAGCTGCGGCAGGCCAAGCCGGGAGGCGACGACGCTCGAGAAGCCCAGCGGCACTCGATGCCCGGCGACCGTGATGGTCCGCGACCCGTCACCGCCGACCGGCGGCGAGGAGATCGACCAGCCGCCGTCCCGCACGAGCACCGCGGCGGCGGCGGTCGGGATCGTCGAGCGGTCGAGCCGCACCGCCTCGTCCGCGGCGGGGGCCGGCGAGCTGGCGGTCCGCTCCGTCACACCGGCCGAGTGCCGCAGCCGACCGGCGGCGGTCCAGCCGGCGAAGGCCCCGTCACCGAGGAGCGTGCCGGCGGCGATCACGTCGGACACCCGCCAGGCGTCGCGACGGCCGACGTCGATGAACTCGACCGTGCCGTTGACGACCTCGAGCTCCATCGCGGGGGCGGATCCCGCCGCGGCGAGCCAGGGGGCCAGCACGTCCTCCAGCGAACTGCCGTCGCCCCGCACCTCGACGAGCGCCTCCGCGTCGATGAATCGGACCGTGCCGAGGTTGCGGCGGTCGAGGGCGAGCCTGGCGAGTCCGCGGTCGAGGAGCAGCCGCGGCACCATCACCGCCGCCCGGCCGGACCGGTCGCGAAGTACGACGTCGCGGTACTCGACGCCTCCGAGCCATCTCCAGGTGGCGCCGCCGCTCGAGATGGTGCCGTCGATGCCGGCGAACGCCATGGCCAGCGGCCGGTCCCGCAGCGGCGTGTGGACGATCAGGTCGGGCGCGAACCACCCGCCGGCCGCCAGCACGGCCAGCGCGAGCGTCACCACCACCCAGCGGCGCCGGGGCCGAGATCCCGCAGCGTGACCGGTGTGTCGCCTCGCCATGCGGCGGAGTATAGGAGTGTTCCCTCAGCCCCTAGAAGGCTGGATTCCCCGGGTTTCAAGCCGCGCGAGGTCCTCGGGCGTGTCGATGTCGAGAAACGAGTCGAGCCGCGGATCGACCGTCCTGAGCTCCTCTTCCGTCACGAATCGCACTGCCGACGGCTCCCGCGCCACGAGCTGGTCGAGCAGGGCCCGGGGGCCGCGACCCGCCGCCGCGAGCGCAGGGATCCCGGCGGCGAGGTCGCTGGCGACCACCGACACGAGCACCTGCGGATGCCCGGCGACCATCGGCACGATGAACCGCGCCGACGACGAGCGGGCGACGTCGAGGAGCCGCCGGACGAGGGCCGGCGCAAGCCGGGGCACGTCGCACGACGCGACGAAGGCCCACCGTGGCGGCGGCACCCCGCGGGCCGCCGCGGCGAGGCCGTCACGAAGGCCGGCGAGCGGCCCGGCGCCTGGCGTCGTGTCGCGCACGATCTCGACGGCCGGATCCAGCGCCGGCAGAGGCTGCCCCTCGGCCGCCACCACGAGCACCCGCGGCACCACCGCCCGGAGCGATCTGCAGACGCGACCGAGGCACGACTCACCACCGACGACGAGCGCCGCCTTGCCCCCGGCGCCGAGGCCGAGCAGCGCGAGCCGCGTCGAGCGGCCGCCGGCAAGAACGATTCCCACCGCGTCGTCGTGCATGCCGTGGATCCGGTGTGTGGAGCGAACCGTACCGCCGCCCACTCCACACGATACCGCCGGAGTGTCCGATCGGCTCGCGACCACCCCCATCGCCC
>CAIKWU010000323.1 GCA_903831155.1 uncultured Planctomycetaceae bacterium
CTCCCCCAGCACCGCGCGGACCCGCGAGAAGCCGTAGCCGTCCTCCGGGAGCGGCATGAGAATCAGGGGCCGTGGCGTGGAGACCCGATCGCCCGGGGGCATCCACACGCGGCTGACCGCATCGGGGGCGACCAGCGACACGCCGGTCTCGCCGGAGGCCGGGTCGGTGACGCACTCCACCGTCGCACCCTGGCGGTAGAGCACGCCGATCACCCCGAGGTTGTTGCCCTCGGGCTCGCGATCCCGGGCAAGGTCGTAGCGGAGCAGCCGGATCCGCTCGCTGAGCGACGTCGGCGACCAGACGCCGACGACCGACGTCTCCGATTCGAAGGCGAGGTCGTGGGCCTCCAGCCTGAAGGAATGCGATTCGTCGGTCTCCACGTCCCAGCGGATCTTCGGCTCGCTCCAGAGTCCCGAGTGCCACACCACCCGGCCCCCGGTCGGCGAAATCGCCAGCCCGGGCCGGCCGCTCCGGGCGGGCTTTGGAAACGTCCGGCCCGCCACCTGCCGGCCATCCCTCGCGAACACCCCGGCGAAGCCGGCGCGATTGAGCGCCGCCAGACGCGAGCCATCCGCGCTCGAGCGGAGCGCGGTCACATCCCCCGGCATCGCGCACGTGGCGGTGATTGCGAGTTCCGGCAGGGCGAGAAGCAGGATGCCGGCGGACGGAGCCACCACGGCCAGCGTGTCGGCATCGACGGGGCACGGCAGGGACGTGCCGGCGACGGCCGCCGTCGTTACGGGGCCTTCCCTGCCGAGGCAGTGGAGTTCGATCCGATCGGCGAATCCCTGCACGAGATGCTCCCGGCTGCCGCGGGGAAATGCGATCCAGGCGGGCGCCGAACGCATCGGGATCCGCGCCACGAGGTTCCAGGCGGCACGCGACGAATCGACGATCTCGCCGAGGCGACGGCCGTACTCCCACGCCGGGGCGCTATCGTAGGCGCGGCCGGCGAGCGCGAAGGCGGTGCGCATCCGGCCCCGCTCCATCTCGAACTGCGACTCGTGATGGTCGGCGAGCTGCTGGGTGACGCGGGCCTGCTCGCGGGCCCGCTGTGCCTCCTCACGGGCCACCTCCTCGGCCCGCCGGGCCCGCACCGCGGAGGCCGAGATGCCCGCCGCGGCGGCCGTCAGCGCGAGCAGGGCGACGATGGCCGCGGCCATCGCCGCGCGGTGCCGACGGCCGATGCGGGCCACCGCCTCCCAGAGCGGCTCAGGAGCCGCCAGCACCTCGTCGCCGTTGAGATACCGCCGCAGATCGGCGGCCAGGTCGGCGGCGTCGGGGTAGCGGAGCTGCGGCGGCTTCTCGAGGCACTTGAGAATCACCCGGGCCAGCGGCGGATCGATCGAGGAGGGCAGGGGCCGGGGCGCGGTGTCGGCCACGACCCGTGCGGCCTCGGTGATTCGCGTGCTGTCGACCGCGTACGGCGTGGCACCCGAGACGAGCTCGTAGAGGACGAGGCCGAGCGAGTAGACGTCGGAGCGTGGATCGAGGCCGTCCACGACCTCCCGGAACTGCTCCGGGCTCATGTACTGCGGCGTGCCGGCGCAGCGAGGCGTGCTGGTCTCGCCGCGCGTCGTCCCGCGGCCGTCGTCGCGGTGCATCGTGTGGGCGATTCCGAAGTCGATCAGCTTCACGGCTCCGCCCCGCTCGACCAGGATGTTGCCCGGCTTGATGTCGCGGTGGACGAGACCCTGCGCGTGCGCGTGGGCGGCCGCCTCGCAGACGCCGACGAACAGTTCCACCCGCTGTCGCACGGGAAGCGCCTCGGCGTCGGCGTGCGCCGTGATCGAGCGGCCTTCGGGAATCAGCTCCATCACTAGGTACGGCAGGGTGCCGTCGGCGACGCCGGCGGTGTAGACGTGGGCGATGCCGGGATGCCGCAGGCTCGCGAGCACCGCCGTCTCGTGCTCGAACCGCAGCGAGGCCTCGGGGGAGACGCCCGCCCCGCGAAGCACCTTGATGGCGACGAGCCGCTGAGGCTTCTCCTGCCGCGCCTCGTAGACCCAGCCCATGCCGCCCCGGCCGATCAGCCGCTCGATGCGGCACTCGCCGATCACCCGTCCCGGTGAGAGGGGTGGCGCGACGTCGTCCGCACCTCCGAAGCCGAAGCTCGATGCGCGGCCGCTCAGGTTGGCGTCGGTTTCATCCGGTCGCCCGTCGCGGTCGTGGTCGGAAGTCGTCACGGCAGGTGCGGTTGATGGGCTGCCAGCTGCGGAGACCAGGCCGTCAGACCTTCAGCGCCGACTCGGGGCCGCGGGCCGGGCATGATGCGAGTGCCACCTCCACCGCCTCGGCGATGAAGTCGTCCACCTGCTCCGCGGCACGGCCGGCGAGCTCGTCGGGCTTCATCGCGGCCGCGATGTCGACGCCCGCGAAGAGCGGGTCGGCTGCGAGCCGCTGCGGCAGATCGTTCGCATGCCCGTCACGGATCCGCGCCGTGGCCGCGTGGCTGTGGATGCGGAGCGCCTCGTGGAGCGTCTGGCGGTCGCCTCCGGCGGTCGTCGCCGCCATCAGGATCTTCTCGCTGGCGAGGAAGGGGAGGTGGGCCTGGAGATTTCGGCGGATCGCCCCCGGAACGACGACGAGCCCGCCGGCGATGTTGGCGTAGATCACCAGCTGCGCGTCGGTGGCGAGGAAGGCCTGCGGCAGGACGAGCCGCCGCGGCGCCGAGTCGTCGAGCGTCCGCTCCAGCCACTGCGTCGCCGCGGTCTGGCCGGCCGTCGCGGCGAGGCCCATCACGAATCGCGCGAGGCCGCACATCCGCTCGGCCCGCATCGGATTCCGCTTGTAGGGCATGGCCGACGAGCCGACCTGCTCCTTCTCGAACGGCTCCTCGAGCTCGCCCCACGCCGCGGCGAGCCGCAGGTCGTTGCCCGTCTTGTGCGTCGATTCCGACACGCCGGCCAGCGCCGCACAGACCTGGGAATCGACCTTCCGCGAGTAGGTCTGCCCCGTCACGTCGTACGAGGAGTGGAAGCCGAGCTTCTCCGCCACGAGCTCGTCGAGCCGCCGGACTTTGGCGTGATCCCCGCCGAAGAGCTCGAGGAAGCTCGCCTGCGTGCCCGTCGTGCCCTTCACGCCCCTCGCGCGGAGCAGCTTGCGGCGGTGCGTGACCTCCTCGAGGTCGAGGATCAGGTCGTGGATCCAGAGGCAGATCCGCTTCCCGATCGTCGTGGGCTGCGCCGGCTGGAGGTGCGTGCGGCCGAGGCAGACGAGGTTCTTCGTCTCGAGGGCCCGTGCCGCCAGCCGCTCGATCACGGTCGCGAGCCGGGCGGCCACGAGGTCGAGCGACTCCCGCATCAGGATCAGATCGACGTTGTCGGTCACGAAGGCGCTCGTGGCGCCGAGGTGGATGATCGGCCGCGCCGACGGGGCCGCGTCGGCGAACGTGTGGAGGTGGGCGAAGACGTCGTGCCGCATCCGCCGCTCGTAGTCGGCCGCCTTCGCGAAGTCGATGGGCGCGAGGTTCGCCCGCATCTCCGCAAGCTGGCCCTGCGAGATCGGCAGGCCGAGTTCGGCCTCGGCTTCGGCGAGTGCCAGCCACGCCTTCCGCCAGAGCGTGTAGCGATGGTTGTCGCTCCAGAGCCGAGTCATCTCGGCCGAGGCGTAGCGGGAGGCGAGCGGGTTGTCCCAGAGGTCGCGGGGATCGGGATGCTGGTCGGTGTTCATGAACGGTCTCCGGTCGGGCGGGATGGCCGCGGCCGGCCGCGGCCGGCGTCATCGCCGCGGGCCATCTTGCAGAACAGCCGCTCCAGTGCCAGCCTCGCGCGCAGGCCCCGGGAAGCCTCACCCTTGAGCGCGAGGTCGAGGTCGAGCAACCACACCGGCAGCCGTCGGGCCCGCCGTGGCCCGAGCTGCGCGAGCGACTCCTTCGCCTGGGCGAGCGCCTTGGGCCAGGCTGCCACGCCGGCCTCGCGGAGCGCCTGCTCCACGCCCGCGGGGCGGCCGCCGTTCGCCGGCAACGCGAGCAGTCGCGCCGCCGTGGAGAGCCGCCGCAGCACCGAGGCCATCTGGGCGGCGATGCCGATCGGGTTCTCGCCGCCGTCGAGGAGATCGGAGAGTTCGCGGAGGGCGCGGGGCGTGTCGCCGCCGGCGGCCGCATCGACCATGCCCCAGGCCGTTCGTTCCTGCGGTGAGCCGACGAAGTCGTCGACGGCCTCGGGGGGGATCGCGGTCTTCCGGGCACCGGGGGCGGTGGCCGCGGCGAGCCGGGCGAGCGCCTGGTCGATCTGGCCGAGATTGCCGCCGAGCCGTTCGAGCAGCCGCTGGGCCGTCGCGGCGGCGAGGGTGATGCCATGCTTCGACACCGCCCACTTCCGGATCCAGCCGCCGAGGTCGGCCTTCGGGGGAATCGACGCCTCGATCGCGAGCCCCTGCTTCGCGACCGCCTTCGCCAGCCGGGTGTTCGAAGGCAGGCTCTTGACCTCGAGAATCACGAGCCCCCGGTGGCCGCGCGGCGTGGTGGCGATCGTTTCGAGCCGTTCGCGGGCGGCCGTCACGAACGAATCGGCCTGCCGCACCACGGCGGCCCGCGTCGCCGTGGCGAACATGGGGATCGTCGCCGCCTCGTCGAACACGTCACGCGGATCGAGTTCCTCCGCGCCGTCGAACTCCCGCCAGGCCCACGACCGGTCGGCCTCGTCCGGACAGAGCCGTGTCCGCAGCAGGTCGAGTAGGTGGAGGACGAGAAACGGCTCGTCGCCGTGGAGCACGACGAGCGATGGTTCGCCGAGTTGCCAATCGTCGGGGGCGACGAGAATGTCGAGCGCGGATGCCGAGCCGGCCACGGGCGGGTCTCACGGGGCCACCGGAACGAGAGAGCCTTCCGCAGGCTGCGGAACACCGCGAGTGTAGTGGCCGACGCCGTGGAGCGTCAGCCGCCTTGGCTCACGGGCCGGTGGGGAGCGGCCGGAGGCCGCCGAGCCTGCCGCCGAATCGCGGGGCGGAGATCGAGACTTCGTCGGGAGACGCGGCCGCGCCGACGTTGCCCGCCAGGTCGGTCGCTTCGATGCGGAGGAACACCTTCGCGGGCACGGTCTTGTCGGGACCCCAGCGGTGCTCCCCCTGATTCTCGAGGCTGTCGGCGATCGTCGCCCAGGGGCCGTCCGCGTTCGGTGAGTAGAGAAGCCTCGTGGAGCGTGGCGCGATGAGCGGATCGCGAACGGCGTAGCGGATCACGAGCGCCCCGTCGGGGGTCGATTCGTCACGGTCGATCGCGACGAGCTCCACCTGGGGCGGCTCCTCGTCGATGCCCAGCCAGGCATCGGGCGCCGAGCCTGACCGGGGGCCGCCCGATTCGGCCGTCGCGTCGGCGACCAGTTCGAGGCGGACGCCATAGAGCCCGGCCGCAGGCAGGGTCACGTCGATCGGGCTGCGGGCGTCGTTGTCGACGGCCGATCGCTGCCAGGTGACGCCGCCGTCCTGCGTGGTCCAGAGCTCA
This sequence comes from uncultured Planctomycetaceae bacterium, assembly GCA_903831155.1. Taxonomy (GTDB): domain Bacteria; phylum Planctomycetota; class Planctomycetia; order Pirellulales; family UBA1268; genus QWPN01. The sequence continues at coordinate 5,445 of CAIKWU010000323.1, forward strand.
GCCTGGAGTCGCCCCGAGGCCGACCGCACCGCAGGGATCTCGTAGTCCCAGGCGAACCGCCGTGACTTGGTGAGCTGCAGCGGACGGCCCCGGTATTCCAGGCCGCCGCCGGAAGCCGCGGCCGCGATGCCGGTGTCGCCGATCGGCTGCCGCTGCTGGACGGGCCGGGGTTCGGACTTCGGGAGCGTGCCCTGCGACGACGCCGTGGGCCGAACGAGGACGCTGCGGCCGGTTGTGCTGCCGGCTGGCTGCGAGTTCGCCGCAGGCTGCCCGTCCGACCAGGTGCCCGCTTCCTCTGCCGCCCACGATTGGCCCGCGCGTTGCGCCGGAGCCGCGGTGGCTGCCGCGGACGGGTCGACCTGGAGCGCGTCGGTGGCAGTGGTCGCGGCCTCGCCCTGCTCCGGCAGCGGCGGCACGCCGATCTCCTTCGCGAGAGCCGCCTGGTCGACACCCGGATCGGCCTGCTCGAGCGTGAACTGCTTGACGGCCTGGTTGCCAGACGAGTCGGCGACGGCGATTCGGACCGTCAGCGCCTGCACCTTCTCGCCGGCCCACCAGATCTCCTCGCCCACGAGGTGGGCGGGGTTCTCGCGGGCCAGCACGGCCTGGGCCGCGATCGCCTTCCAGCCGTTGTCCGCCGGCCCGCGATACTCGACCTTCAGTGATTGGAGGTTGAGCGAGTCGTCGGCGGCGGCGTAGCGGCAGACGATCTCCCCGTCGGCACCCTTCCAGACGCGGCCCGTGAGCCGGGGCCCGGCGGCGTCCACGAGCACGCGGATGTCGGGCCCCTCACCTCCACGGGAGCGGCCCTTCCGATCGACCGCCCGCAGCCGAAACCAGTATTCGCCATCGGTGTCGGCCCGGTACGTGAACGACGTCGCCGTCGGCGATGCCTCTCCTGCCGCCCGCCACGTCACGCCGAGATCGGTCGAGACGTTGAGCACGACCTTCTGCGGCGCCGCGTCGGCGTCCGGATCCTCGCTCTTGGGGATCCGGAACGGGATCGAGAATGCGTTGTGCTTGGTCCGCACCAGCTCCGGCAGAGAGGGCATGGCCGCTCCATCGCCCGCCGCCAGGGCCGCGATCGACGCCACCGCCACGAGCGCGGCGACGACCGACCCCGCCAGCCATGGAGAGGACCGCGATCGGAGTGCTGCAGAGGACGCCATGCTCCGGAGAATCGGCAGTTGGCAGGCGGGCAACTCAGACTTTTTCGTCAAAGTCGCCGGAATCGGCACGGTCGGCCGTTTGCGGGCGGTAAGCGGCGGGGCCTGCGAAGCCGGGGCAGGCAGGGTGGATTTCTCTGGACCCGCCCGAAAGTGGCCTGCCATAATCCGAGCGTCCTGACTGGATGGAGGCTGGTGCGGGCCACCGGGGCTGCCCGGCCTCCGAGCCAGTGCCTGTTCGCCGGTGCCGAGATTTGACCGCGTTCCTGACAGCCTTGGCCCTGCTCGCCGTGGTGGTCGCAGCCGGAGCCGGTGCGATCGTCACGGTCCGCCGGTCGTGGCTCCGGGGCAGGGACGACCGTGCCGAATGGGAAAGAACGCTCGGGGACTACAAAAATCTCCGGGACAGGGGTGTGCTGAGCGAGCAGGAATACCGAAACATAAGAACACTCGTCGAACCGCGAACGCGGCTCGGCATGCCCTCGCCCGCCGGCCGGCCGCAGCCCGCCGTCGAGCCCGATGGGCCGACGCACGGAAGGGAATGAACTGATGCCATCAGGGAAGGATGTCGGCGGCCTCGGACGCCGCGGTGCCGGCGGGACGACCAAGAAGAACGCCTTCTGCTCGTTCTGCCGCAAGAGTTACCGCGACGTAGGCCCGCTCGTCGAGGGCCCGGGTGACGTCTACATCTGCGGCGAGTGCATCGAGCTCTGCCAGTCGATCCTCGACCAGGAGAAGAAGCGGCGGGGCACGAGCAAGCAGCTCTTCACGGCGATCCCTTCGCCGCGGGAGATCGTCTCGCACCTCGACCAGTACGTGATCGGGCAGCACCATGCCAAGCGGGTGCTCGCCGTCGCGGTGCACAGCCACTACAAGCGGCTCAACCTCGGCCGCGAGGCGGGCGACGTCGAGGTCGACAAGTCGAACATCCTGCTCCTCGGGCCCACGGGCTGCGGGAAGACGCTCCTGGCCCGCACGCTCGCCCGGATCCTCGACGTGCCGTTCGCGATCGGCGACGCCACCACGCTCACCGAGGC
>CAIKWU010000324.1 GCA_903831155.1 uncultured Planctomycetaceae bacterium
GTCGTCGTGTTGAAAAGCCCGGCCACGCGAGGGACGATGGCGCTCGTTGCGGCTGTGATGCTCGAGCCAGCCGGGATGGTCGAGTTGTAACCGGAAAAACCGATCCAGGTGCCGTCGGGTGAGATGGACAGCGCCCCTTCGGCGGTCGAGTTGCCTGCCGTGATGAGCTTGGTTCCAGTGCCGGTTGCCGGCATCGCGATCGATTGCACGAGCGACCCGGCCGTCGTGTATTCATCGAGGAACACATTGTTGCCCGTGTTCGCGAGCGAGTTCGTGCCCGATCCTGCCCGGTAGATCACCAGGTTTCCCGGCGTGATGGGGGCGGCCTGAACGGCCCGCGGCTGACCGAAGCCCACGGCGGCAATCGCGGCCACAAGACCGGCGAAGGTGCGCGCGACCACTGAGTTGCTCATGAGCGATCCCCTGCTGTGAAAAGAGGTAACGATTGGCCGCCTCGAACCCGCCTTCGGTCTCATGTCATAAGCGGTTTCTGAGTTTCCGCCAGCCTCACGACCGTCAAATGTGACGAATCGGGCATGGGCAGGGACGAATCGGCCGTGCCTGGGACGAAACGGGCAGATTCTGGGACGAATCGGCGGCCAAACGAAGGGCTTGGATCCGTGGAAGCGCGGGCATCAGGTCCGGCATCGGTCGTCCTGGACGCCGCGGCAGCGCCAGTAGTTGGCCAAGAGCGAGCCCGAGATGTTCATCCACGGGATGAACACCGCCGCCGCGAGGCCGACGGTGTCGATCTTGCCCATCTCGTTGGCGAGCCCGGACGCCATGCCGCCGTTCTGGATGCCCACCTCCATCGCGATCGTCCGCGAGGATCGCTCGTCCACCCGTGAGAGCTTGCAGATCGCATAGCCGAGCGCGAGCCCGACGACGTTGTGGAGCACCGACGCGACGAAGAGCTCCACGCCAAGGTCCATCAGCTGTCCCCGGCCCTTCGCGATCGTGATCAGCGTCACGAACAGGATCCCGAACATCGCCGCCGCGGGCATCCACCGCTCCACGCCGTGCCAGAGCTGCCAGAGGGCGTGGTAGCCGATGCCGACAAGCACCGCCCCGGCGGCATAGATCGCGAGCAGCGCGGGCCGCGTCGGCTCGCCCGCATCCGTGAGCGGGAGTGACCAGAGCCCGGCGAGCCAGGTCGCCAGCGCCACGGCCAGGGGAAGGAGGCACGCCGCGATCACGCTCCGCCGCCGGCTCGGAGCGGCGTGCCTGAGCCAGTCGTGGAGGAGTGCGGCCCCCACCGGCACGATCACGATCTTGATGATGTCGATCATCATCCCGACCACGTCGATCGCGGTCCACTTGCCGGCGAGGAGCCACATCCAGAAGGGCGTGGTGACCGGCGCCGTGACGGTGCCGATCGCCGTCAGGGCGAGCGACAGCGGCAGGTTGGCCTCCGCGATGTACGACATCACATTCGACGCCAGGCCGCTCGAGCAGGCGCCGATCAATACCACGCCCGCCGCGATCTCCGGCGGCATGCCCAGTGCCTTGGCGATTCCCCAGCCCACCACCGGCATCACGCTGAACTGCAGCAGGATCCCGATGAAGACGGGATAGCTCATGTTCTTCACCGACTTGAGCTCCGCGATCGTCATCTGGGTGCCCATGCCGAACATCACCAGCTGGATCATCGCCGTGAGCAGGTGCTTGTTCTTGAGGTCGAGGCCGCCGAGCGAGAGGCACTGCGCGGGATAGAGCATCCCAAGCACAACGGTGACCAGCACCCAGACCGTGAACTGATAGGTGACGAGCGCGGGGATCGCTCGACAGCCCAAAGCGGCGCCGATGCTGGCGGCCACGGCGGCCGGATGCCAGACGTCGGGGCGGCCGATTGCCCAGCCACCTGCGGTGACGATGGCGGCCACCGCCGCGAGCGCGAGCCCCAGGCGCGGGAGCATTCTCAACAGGTCTGACACGACGACTCCTTGGAGCTGCTCGGCGCCGCGGCGAGACCTTCGGCCAGCCAGTCGATCGCCAGCGGCGGGCTCGCGAGAATCGGCGGCCGCGCCGGATTCGGGGGCAGGGTGCCGACCACGCGGGCCATCGAGGCCTGGGCGAGCGCGATCACGTCGACCTCGGCGGCAAGTTCCTCGAGGGCCGCGGCCACCTTCGCGTCGTGGGTCGCGGCGTCGCCGGCCATCAGGGCGTCGAAGGCGCCGTCGCAGAGCCGCGCCGTGATCGCCACCTCGCGGCCCGCGGCGGCTGCGCATCGCCCGATCAGGTCGGCCGTCGGATCGAGCGTGGTGGGGAGCGTGGCGATCACGCCGACCCGCCTCGCCGTGGCGACGGCCCGCTCCGCCATCGGGCGGTCGACCCGCAGCACCGGCACGTCCACGAGCGTCGCGGCCGTTTCCACCGCGCGACCGATCGAGGAGCAGGTGACGAGGATCGCGTCGGCGCCGGCAGCCTCGGCGGCGGCCACGTGCTGCACGACGCGGCGGGCCGTCACAGGCCGCAGGCGGCCGTGGGCGATGACATCCTTGATCAGGCTGTCGTCCACGATGTTGAACACGGCCACGCCCGGCAGTCGCTCACGGCAGAGCTGCTCGAACGCCGGCACGAGGGTGGCGGAGGTGTGGACGAGGCCGAGGCGGCGGAGTGGCGTGGTCATGATGCCTTTCGGGAGGTGATGCGGTCGAGGGCGACGGCGGCGAGGATCACGAGACCCTTGATCACCTGCTGCCAGTAGGGGGAGACGTCGAGAAGCACAAGGCCGATGTTGAGCACACCGATCAGGAGGCAGCCGAGCACCGTGCCGCCGATCGTGCCGCGGCCGCCGCTGAGCGACGCGCCCCCGATCACCACCGCGGCGATCGCATCGAGTTCGTAGCCCACGCCGGCGTCGGGCGTGGCGGCGTTGAGCCGCGAGGCGAGCAGCACGCCCGCCACGCCGGCGAGCGCCCCGCACCAGAGATACGCGCCGCGGATGATCGACGTGACCGGCAGCCCGCTCACGGCGGCGGCGCGTTCGTTGCCCCCCACGGCGTAGAGCCCACGGCCGAAGCGGGTGTGGCCGGCGACGACGGCGACGATCGCCGCGAGCGCCCCGGCCACGACGATCAGCATCGGCACCCAGCCGAGCATTGGGATGGCGTCGAGCCGGCCGTTGCCGAGAAAGGAGAACGTCGGGCCCAGATCGTGGATCGGATTGCCGCCGGTCCAGAGCATCGTCAGGCCCCGCGCAATGCTCAGCATCCCGAGCGTGGCCACGAACGGCGGCAGCCGGAAGGAGGTGACCGCGATGCCATTGACGAGGCCCACCGCGAGGCCCGTGGCCACGCCCGCGAGCATCGCCCCCACGGGCGTGAACTCGATGAGCGTGTCCCAGCGGTCGAGCCGCAGGCCCTTGGTCGCGAGCCCGGCCGCAACGGCCCCCGCGAGCGCCAGCGTCGAGCCGACGGAGAGGTCGATGCCCCCCGTGAGCACCACCAGCGTCATGCCCACCGAGAGGCAGAGGTTCACCGAGATCTGCCGCAGCACGTTCTGGAGGTTCTTCTCCGACCAGAAGGAGTCGGTCGCCAGGCTCAGAAAGGTCACGAGCACGGCGAGGGCGAGCACCGAGCGAAACTGCACGGCCAGCCGCAGCAGATGCCCCCGACCGCTTGCGACGGAGCGGGACCGTTCGGCGGTGGTCGGCGGGGGCGTCATCGGGTGTCGTGTGAAGAAGCGTGGGCGGATGGTGGAGCGACGGACGTGATCCGTCAAGCGACGGCGGCGCCGCGGGTCGGGGGAATGGCGGCATGGAGCACGGCCTGCTCGGTCGCCTCGCCGCGGTGAAACTCGGCGGTCACCCGCCCCTCCGCGAGCACGAGGATGCGGTCGGCGATGCCGAGGATCTCCGGGAGCTCCGACGAGGCGACGAGGATTCCCATCCCGCCGCGGGCCAGGTCGTCGATGAGGGCATAGATCTCCCGCTTGGCGCCGATGTCGATGCCGCGGGTCGGTTCGTCGAGGAGGAGCACCCGCGGCTCGCAGGCAAGCCCCTTGGCGAGCACCACCTTCTGCTGATTGCCGCCGCTGAGCGTGCCGGTCGCCTGCGCGGGCGTGGGCGTCTTGATCGCCAGCCGCGACACCGCCTCGGCCGCACGACGCGTCTCCCTGCTGCGGCTCACGATCCCGAGCCTGGTCACCTGATCGAGCGACGCCATCGAGACGTTCTCCGCGATGCTCAGGCCGAGCACGAGGCCGTCGGCCTTGCGGTCTTCGGGGGCCAGGGCGAGGCCGGCGGCAAGGGCATCGTGCGGTGAGCGGATCGGTTTCTCGACACCGTCGATACGAATCCAGCCCGTCGTCGCCCGCGGATGCAGGCCGTAAACGGCCTCCAGGAGTTCGGTGCGGCCGGCGCCCATCAGGCCGAAGAGCCCCACCACTTCCCCGGCACGCACCGCGAGCGAGACATCGGCGACGAGCGGCTGCCCGCCCGCGGGCCGGGCCACGGAGAGCCTGTCGAGTTCCAGAAGCGGACGCCCGGGCGACGCGGTTGACCGTGGGTAGAGGTCGACGAGGTCGCGGCCCACCATCCGGCGGACATACTCGGCCCTGTCGCCGGCGGCGAACGCCGCTTCGTGAACGAGCACGCCGTCGCGGAAGATCGTCACGTCGTCGGCGATCTGCGGCAGCTCGTCGAGCCGATGGGTGATGTAGATCATGCCCACGCCCCGGGCCTTCAGCCGGCGGATCACCCGGAACAGCGTCTCCACCTCGTGCTCCGTGAGCGCGGAGGTCGGCTCGTCGAGGATCAGGAGCCGCGAGTCGAACGACAGTGCCTTGGCGATCTCGACCATCTGCCGCGTGCCCACCTTGAGCCGCTCGACCGGCACCGCGGGATCGACGTCGAGGTCGAGCATGGCGAGCAGGTCGCGGGCGTCGGCGAGCATGCGGCGGCGGTCGACGAGGCCCCAGGGCGTCAGCGGCTGCCGGCCCAGGAAGATGTTTTCGGCGACCGACAGGCCGCCCACGAGGTTCAGCTCCTGGAAGATGATCGACACGCCCGCGGCCTGGGCTTCGCGGGGTGAGCGGAACGCCACCGGGCGACCATCGAGCGCGATCGTGCCGGCATCGGGAAGAAACACGCCGGCGAGGATGTTCATCAGCGTCGATTTGCCGGCGCCCTTCTCGCCGAGCAGCGCGGTGAGCCGGCCGGGCTGCACGGTGATGCCGGCGCCGGCGAGCGCCTGCACGCCGGGGAACGCCTTGCAGATTCCGCGGGCCTGGAGCAGTGGCGGCGACGCCAACGGGGACGTCATCGGAGTGGCTCCGCGTTGGGAGGCGGACCAGCGACGACGCTCGCGCGGAGCGGGATGAGTTTCCAGGGTTTGTCGGCCGGGAGTCTTCCCTGCACCTGGCCGCAGGCGACGAACTCGGCTCGCCCGCCCGCCTTCGCGGCGGCTGTGAGCGGTGCGATGACGCGATCCTGCACGAGCCGGTTGATCTCGGTCGCGGCCGCCGCGAGCTCGCGGGAATCGGTTCGCGAGGCCGGATCGACGGTGCCGGTCACGTCGCGGACCGCCGTGCCGAACACGAGGCCCGTCGCGAGCATCACCTCCCCCGCGTCGCCGTCGAGGGCCACCCGGCAGCCCGCGGCCTCGACCTCGACGATCGTGCCCGCGCCCTGGACGAGAAAGAGGCACGTGCGGCTCAGGCCGACGGAGCGGCCGAGCGACCGGCAGGCCTCGGCTCCGTCGCGGCGGATGACCGCCATCACCTCGCCCGCGTTGCCAGCCTTGGCGAAGGCGGGCGTGAGGTCATCAGCCCAGAATCGCTCGGCGAACGCTCGCGAGTCGAACGCCGCGACGGTCGGAGAGTCGGCAAGCCGGCGGATGCGGACGAGCGGATACCGCCAGAGGAGTCCGCCGACGGCCGCCATGATCGCCGCGACGACGAGCCAGCGGATCGGTGATCGCGGTGATGGAGGGACGGCCATGCGGGCAGCCTGCGAAGCGAGGCGTCAGTTGGTGGCCGGGCGGGAATCATCCTTCGCCCCGTAGTCGCCGTACTCGCCGACGTTGTCAGCTGTGACCACCTCCACGGCGACCGGCACCTTCTGCGGGAAGTCGCGTTTGCCCTTGATCCATTCGGCGGCGTACTCGGCAGCCTGCCTCGCCATCTTCTTCGGAAACTGCATTCCCGTGGCCGCGATCTTCTTCGCGGCGATCAGCTTCACCACCTCGTCGGCCCCGTCGAAGCCGAAGACCTTCACGTCGTCGCGGCCGGCAGCGGACAGCGCCTGGTAGGCACCCATCGCCATCGAGTCGTTGCCACAGAACACGGCGTCGAGTCCGTCGCCGTGCTTCTGCAGGAGCGTCTCCATCACTTCGAGCGCCTTGGCCCGGTCGAAGTCGGCCGCCTGCTGGGCCACCATCTTCAGGTCGGGATAGTTGTCGACCACCTCGTGAAATCCCTTGCTGCGGTTGTGGGCGTTGTTGTCGCCGAGATAGCCGAGGATCTCGACGTAGGTGCCCTTCTCCCCGAGTTGCTCCACGAACGCCTGGCCGAGGGCCACGCAGCCGCCGTGGTTGTCGGAGAGGATCTGCGACGTGGCCGCGTCGGTGGCGTTGATCTCGCGGTCGATGCAGAACACGGGCACCCCCGCCGCCTTCGCCCTGCGGACGTTGGCGATCGACCCGTCGGAGTCGGTCGCATTGAAAAGGATCGCCCGGTAGCCGCCGGCGAGGGCATTCTCGAAGTGCGAGGCCTCCTTCGCGGTGTCGTTCTCCGAGTTGAAGATCGTGGCCTCGTAGCCGAGTTCCTCGGCCCGGGCCTTGGCCGTCTCGCCGAGCACGACGAACCACGGGTTGTTCAGCGTGGAGATCACCACGGCGACCTTGGGCGTGGCGGCCGCCGCGGCCGGTGCGGTGGCCACGGCAGGCGCGGTCGTCGGGGAGGGCTTCGAGCAGCCGACGGCCACGAAGGCGATGACGGCAACGATGGCAATACGGCGGATCATGTGGATTCAGTCCTCATCTCTCGTGCCACGACCAGGAGGTCATCGCGACCGACCTGGCCTCCCTTGAATGCGAACACCGCTCCGTCGATCGCGGGCCACGTGCTCGCGATGCGACACCACGGCGCTCCGGGCGCCAGCGAACCGATGAATCGCAGCGACGTGATTCCGAGTTGCCGGGCCACTTCGCCGGATGTGTCGCCGCCGGCGACCACGACCCGTCGAATCGCGGCCGCGTCGAGAATCCTCCCCGCGACTCGCCCGAGGAGTTTACCCAACGCCTCGCCGGCCAGCATCGACCAGTTGCCCGCGCCCGTGCGAAGGATGACGGAGCGTCCCTCGCGATGCGCCGTAGTTGCGCTCGTGACGGCGGCGTCGTGAGCCGCGTCGTCATCGCTCGCGACGATCGGCACCTCGTGAAAGCCGGCGCGGATGGCCGCGTCGATCTGCCGGGCCGTGACCGGGGAGCGGCTCCCGGAGACGACAAGCAGCGGGCCGGAGGTCGCGGACGCCGTGGCCCGAGGTCGGTCACCACGCTGGGGCGTCCCGACGGCTCCGGCGGCGATGAGCGCCGCCTCGACGCCCGAGGAGCCGGCCACGAAGAGGGGTGCGGCCGCCCGGCGCTGCATCGCGTCGAGCACGCGGCCAATCGTGGCCAGGTGGCCGCTGGTTGTGGCGTCGAAGAGCACGATGCCCTCGGGAGCCTGCTCGACGGCCGCGAGCGCAGCATCGGCCCCCTGCTCCACCGTCGGCAGCTCGACGAGGGTGACGGCCAGCGACGTCTGAAGGGCGAGGACGAGCCGCAGATCGGCCTCGTCCATGGGCGTGACCGGATGCCGGCTCATCGTGGGATGCCGGTCGAGCCGGTAGGCCGGGCTGTCGAGGCCCGATCGCGCGAAGAGGTTGCCAAAGGCGCACCACCGGCCGAGGTGTGGTGCCGCCACGACGAGCGGCGTCCACCGTGCGGGCAGCACCCGACGGCCGATCTCGATCGCCCGGCCGATGCTGCCGAGCGATGGCGAGGAGTCGAACGTCGAGCAGACCTTGTAGTGGAGAAACCGCGGCGTTGCCGCCGCCAGGGCCGAGAACGCTGCAGGGAGCGTCGCCTCCATCTCGGCCGGCGAAGAGGTTCGACTCATTCCAGCGAGGCCGATCACACGTCGCGACGGAAATGGGGCCCGCTGCGGGCCATCCACGAACAACTCGACGTCGGCTCCCGCCAACGCGAGCGACTCGAGCACGTCGGTCGAGCCGGTAAAGTCGTCGCCGTAGTATGCGAGGTCCATGAGCCGCTCCGTGTCGCTCGCGTCAGCCGCCCGGCTTCGGGAGCGCGCCGTAGAACTCGAGCGACTGCCGGAGCTCTGATCGATCCGTTGCGAAGTCGGCCAGCGGCACACCGGCCACCGCCGCCTCCCACGACTGCTTGAGCGCGGTCACCCCGGCCGACGGGCCGCCCGGATGGGCGAGGATGCCGCCGCCGGCGAGGTACATGAGATCGACCGTCTTCGTGCGGGCGTAGGTCTCGGGAGCCTGGCCGCCCCACTGGCCGGACGAGACGACCGGCATCAGCGGACGGTGCGGCCCCCGCGGCTCGAGGCACGCCTCGATCGAGCGGACGACCGAGTCGTCGCTCTCGCAAAACTTGTTCTGCAGGCCGTTGACGTGGATCTGGTCGATGCCGGCGAGCCGCCAGAGGGCCTGGTAGGCACGAAACTCCATGCCGAGCTGCGGGTGCCGCGAGATCGCGCCCCAGCCGTTGCGGTGGCCGTGGATCGGCAGGGCCGAGTGACGCCGCAGATGCTCGACGCCCACGAGGCCGACGCCATTGAGGCTCACCATCACGCACGTGCCCCCGGCGGCGGCGACGGTGTCGTGATGGGCGAGCATCCGGTCGAGCCGGTCGCTGATATTGAAGGCTACCATCACCTTCTTGCCGGTGGTCTCTGCCACCTCGTGCACCGCAGCCATGACCGCCTTCACGCGATCCGCCAGCGGCGAGTGCGGCGGATTCGCCATGAGTTCGTCGTCCTTCACGAAGTCGATGCCGGCCAGGGCAAGCGTGCGGACGAGGTCGGCGGTCTGCCGCGGCGTGAGGCCGATGCTCGGCTTGATGATGGTGCCGATCACGGGGCGACCCTCGACGGCGGTGAGCCGCCGCGTGCCCTCGATGCCGAACTGCGGGCCGGCAAACTCGGCGGCGAGGCCGTCCGGCACGATTACGTCGAGGAGCTTGAGCCCCGAGAGGAGCCGGAGCTCGAAGAGGTTGCCTGCCACCATGGCGGTGATCGACGGCAGGCTCGCCGAGACATTCTCGACGGGGAAGGCAACCCTGACCCGTCCGCGGGCGTGGCCGCGGGTCGGATCCTTCGGGGCTGCGGCTCCCGGCAGCGACGCCGCTTCGACGAACCCGAGCGGCTCGATCGACTCGACCGTCGCGCCGTGCCGCGCCACGAGGTCGGCCGTCTCGCCCGGCACCTTCGTGAACGTGCCGGTCGACTGCTCGCCCGCGATCGACGCCGCGGCGGCCTCGAGCGTGGCTGGAGTCTCAACCAGATACTCGGCGATGATTCGTGATGCCATCATGCGTTGTCCTTCATGGAGCGGCGGGCGACGATTCGACGCAGGGCTGATCCCATCGCGACCCTTGCGGGTTTTTTGCGACGCACAGCCGATACCTGCCTGAGGGTGGTGCTCCCCACGCCTTACGGCGTTGGGCTTGGACACGCGATTGCGCACGGCTCATGGCGTATCCGTATTACGAGACCGTAACGCCGAGTTCCACACGCCGCACCGCGTCCCGCCAGCCCCTCACGAGCCGCTGGACCTCGGCGGCGGGCATCCGCGGCCGGAATGTGGTGACGGTCCGAGGCAGCTGCAAAAAGCCGTCGGGGGCCGGCTGCCAGCCGAGGCCGAGCATGCCCATCATCGCGGCGCCCAGCGCCGACGACTCCGGCACGTCGGTCACGGCGATCTCCACGCCGGTGACATCGGCCACGAACTGCATGAGAAACGCGTTGCGGGTCGGGCCACCGTCGGCGCACACCGCGGCGGGCACGACGCGGGCCTGCGCTGCGAGCATCGCGAGCACGTCGCGGACCTGGTAGCCGATCGCCTCGAGCCCCGCCCGCACCACCTGCTCCCGGCCGCTGTGGGACGAGAGGCCCACGATCGCCGCGCCGGTGTACACCGCCGCGTAGGGCGGGCTCAGGCCGGCGAAGGCGGGCACGAGATAGACGCCGCCGTTGTCGGGCACCGACGCGGCGATCGCCTCCGACTCTGCGGCGTCGGCGATCAGGCCGAGGCGGTCGCGGAGCCAGGCGATCGTGGCGGCGCTCGAGTTGATCATGCCCTCGAGAGCATAGGTCGGCCGGCCGCCGATCACCCAGGCGAGTGCCGTGGCCGCGGCGTCAGCCGTGGTCGGCCGCTCGTGCCCCGCATTGAATAGGATCGACGTGCCCGTGCCGAACGTGGCCTTCACGCTGCCGGGGGCGAAGCACCGCTGGGCGAAGAGCGACGCCTGGGAGTCGCCGATCACCCCAACGATCGGCACCGGCCGGGGCAGCACGCCGCCCACCGTCGTCTCGCCGAATGTCGCGGCGCTCTCCCTTACCTCGGGGAGCGCGGCCAGCGGCACGCCGAAGAGTTCGCAGAGTTCCGCATCCCACGTAAGCCGATCAATGTCGAAGAGCAGGGTGCGGCTGGCATTGGTGGAGTCGCTGGCGCAGACGCGGCCGCCGGTGAGCCGGTGCACGAGGTAGGCGTCGATCGTGCCCACGACGGCGCGTCCTCGTGCCAGGGCGTCACGCACCTCGGGTTCGTCGTCGAGCAGCCGGCGGATCTTCGATCCGGAAAAGTAGCCGTCGAGCGAGAGGCCGGTGCGGCGGTGGACGAGGTCGCCCCTCCCCTGCTCCGCCAGGAGCCGGCAGATATCGTCGCCGCGGCGGTCCTGCCAGACGATCGCCCGTCGCAGAGGCCTACCTGTTGCCCGATCGAACACGACGAAGGTCTCCCGCTGGTTCGCGAGGCTGACGCCGGCGACTTCGGGCAGGATGGCGGCGTTGCGTGTAGTGAGGGTCGCTACGACCGCCTGCACGTTGGCCCAGATCTCGTCGGCGTCGTGCTCGATGCAGCCGGGCGCCGGGCAGTGCTGCGCGTGATCGCGGGCGGCACGGTCGATCGCACGGCCTTGGTCGTCGAACAGGACCGCCTTCGTGGCGGAGGTGCTCTGGTCAATGGAGAGGATCAGCGGCATCGGACGTCACGCCTGGCTTGGCCGCGGGCTCGGGGCGGCCCGTGCCCCGTCGCCGGACGTTCGCGGATGCCATCGTGGCATCCGCTCACTGCATGTCCGCGGCGCATCGCCCTCCGGGCTGCGCTTGCTCCCATAGCCCGGCTCTCGGGGCACGGGCCGCCCCGAGCCGAAGTGCGTGAAGCGGACGATTCTCATGATGACGCCCGCTGACGCTGCTGGGAGAGGAGGTTGGTGAGGCGGTCAGTGAGCCCCTCCATCGTGATGCCGTAATGCCGGAAAATATCGGCCTGGCTGCCCGTGACCGTGTCGGCGTCGGGGAAGCCCGCGATGGCGAAGGGGACGTGAACACCGGCCTGGAGGAGCACCGCGGCGCAGGCTTCGCCCAAGCCACCGTGCACCGAGTGCTCCTCGACCGTGAGCACGGCGCCGCAGTCGCGGCCCGCGGCAAGCACCGCGTCGACGTCGAGCGGCTTCACGGTGTGGATGCTCTCGACGCGGCAGGCGATGCCCTGGCCGGCGAGATGCTCGGCCGCCAGGAGGGCGTGGATCACCGTCTCGCCCGTCGCGAGAATCGCGGCGTCGCGGCCGTCGCGGAGCCGGCGGCTGCGGCCGAAGTCGAACGGGCCCGACGTGCCGGCGGGAAGGTCGAACATCGCCGCCTTGCCAAACCTGAGATAGACAGGCTTCGTCGCGGCGGCGGCCAGCCGCACCGCCGCCCGCGTCTCGGCGTTGTCCGCCGGCGCGACCACCGTGATGTTGTGGATCGCCCGTAACGCGGCGAAGTCGTGGAGCGAGTGGTGGGTGCTGCCGAGCGCGCCGTAGCTCACGCCCGCGCTGATGCCCACCATGACAGCCGGCACGTCGCTGTAGCAGACGTCGTTCTTCACCTGCTCGATCGCCCGGGCCGTGAGAAAACAGGCGGGCGACGTCGCGAACGGCTTCTTGCCGACGGCCGCCAGGCCGGCGGCGATGCCCACGAGGTTCTGCTCCGCGATCCCGACCTCGACGATCTGATTCGGGAGTGCCTGGCCGAAGGGGCCGAGCTTGCCCGAGCCTCGGGAGTCGCTCGTGACCGCCATGAGGCGGTGGTCCTCTCGGGCGAGCTCGAGGAGCGTGTCGGCGAAGGCCTCGAGGTTGGCGCGGCCCATCGTGAGGCCGAGCCGCTCGGCCACGGCCTTCGCCTCGGGCGAGAACATCGACGGCGCGGGGGCGCTCATGTCGCAGCCTCCCAGTCGGCCAACTGCCGCTCGAACTCGGCCTCGGCCTTCGCGAACTCGTCGGCCGAGGGCACGCCGTGGTGCCACTTGAGCACGTTTTCCATGAAGCTCACGCCCCTGCCCTTCACGGTGTCGGCGATCACGCACACGGGCACGCCCGCGGGCCCGGGCCGCGTGAGCACGCCTTCGATCGCCGCGAGATCATGCCCGTTCACGCGGCGGACGTCCCAGCCGAAGGCGCCAAACTTGGCGTCGAGCGGCTCGTTGCTGCACACGTCCCGCGTGGGGCCGGTGATCTGCAGGGAGTTGTGATCGACGATCGCGGTGAGGTTGTCGAGCCGGTGGTGGGCCGCCGCCATCGCGGCCTCCCAGTTGGAGCCCTCGGCGAGCTCGCCGTCGCCGAGGAGCGTGACCACGCGGGCGTCGTGCCCGTCGCGCTTCGCGGCGATCGCCATGCCCACGCAGATCGGCAGGCCGTGCCCGAGGCCGCCCGTGTTCATCTCAACCCCCGGCACCTTTCGCGTGGGATGGCCGATGAAGGGCGAACGGTAGTGGCAGAGCGTGTCGAGCGACTCCCTGGGGAAGAATCCCTTGTCGGCGAGCACCACGTAGAGCGCCTCGACGGAGTGCCCCTTGCTCTGGACGTAGCGGTCGCGACCCGCGGCCCGCCAGTTCTCCGGAGTGATCCGCAGCACGCGGTTGTAGAGCACGTTGAGGATGTCGATGCACGACAGGCTGCCGCCCGTGTGGCCGGCGCCGGCGTGCATGATCGACCGCACGGTGTCGCGGCGATACTCGATCGACTTCCGCACGAGGTCGCGGTCGGTGAGTGCGGCGGCGGTCACGAATCGCCCTCGTGCACGTGGACGTCCCAGCCGAGGTAGGTGCCGAGCGCCTCCTTCAGCACGCCGGACGTATTCGAGAGCGTCATCACCACGTGGTGCTCGAAGCCCTCGCGGCAGACGTGCTTCAGGAGTCGCTGCAGGCCCGGCACGTGGGCGACGGCCCGCGTGCCGAAGGTGTCGAGCGGGTCGTCGGTGAGCCGCCCCTCCCCCACGTAGGCCCGGATCCGGCCTTCCGCGTCGGCGGTGGTCACGCGGCCGAAGGTGAGCGGTCCGGCCGGCGTCCGGCCCTCCATCGCCCCGTAGGTGTTTTCCACGCCGAGCGTGCTGCCGAGGATCGGGGCGGTGGCGATCTTCGCGTCGGGGAGGAACGTCTTCGCCCAGTTGCCGCAGTGGAAGAGGGCACACTTCTCGTCGTCGTCGCCGTAGTTGTTGTTCCAGTCGACGAGGGCCGCGGGGGAACTGGCGGCGAGCTGCATGGCATACATCGTCAGCGTGCCGGTGACGTCGACCTCGCAGGCGCTCGGCATGAACCGTTCGCTCATCATGCTCATCAGGGTGCAGACGTTGCAGCCGAACGACTGCTGCACCGAGGTCCAGCACTGGATCGCCGTGGCGTCGATGGCGTTGGCCTCCATCCAGCGGGCGAGCACCACGCCGAGGGTGGCCATCTGCAGGAGCTTGGCATCGGGCACGCCCGGGGCCGGCGCGTAGCCGATGATGTCGGCGAGTTTGGCCCGCACGGCCGGGTCGTCGGCAGAGATCGCCGCGGCCTGGGTGACGAACTCCGAGAGATCGACCGTGGTCACGCTGATGCCGTGCCGCTCCAGGATCTTCTCGCTGTAGCGAACGGTGTTGAACGCCCCCGGCCGGGCGCCGACGGCCCCGAGACGCACGCCGCGGACGCCCTTCACGACGCGGCAGACGCGAAGGAAGTCGGCGAGGTCGGTGGCGAAGCTCGAGCCCGTGAGGGCCGAGACGTGGCGGCTCGTGAGCGAGAACTTGATTCCGGCCTGCACGAGGTTGTTGCAGACCGAGATCTTGCCGCAGAAGGCGTCGCGCCGCCGGGCCACCCCGAGCTGGCCGAGGTCGTCGGGATAACCCTGCACCAGGATCGGCACGTTCAGCCCGGAGAGCTTGAGCGTGTCGGCCACGCCCTTCTCGTCGCCGAAGTTGGGGAGCACGACGAGCACGCCGTCGATCTGGTCTCGGTGCCGGCGGAAGAGGTCGGCGCAGCGGCGGGCGTCGGCGTGGGTCTCGATGCCGCCGAGCTTCGTCTCCTCGGGCGAGACCATCACCGGCGTGACGCCCGCGGCCTTCAGCACCGCGAGCACCTCGGCCCGGGCCTCGGCCACGAGCTGGTCGGGGAAGAAATCGCGGTTGCCGATGATGACGCCGAGCGTCGGCGGCGTGGCGGACATGGTGGCTGGAAATCCTTGCCGGGAATGAAATACCCGAGGCGGAGACGCCCCGGTGCCGTCACATCGTAACGGCTGGGGGTGACCGATGGCACGCACGAGCGACGTGCCGCTTATGTGCGCAGCCGACGCGTCGCGGCTCGAGGCATCGGATCGAGGCAGGTCGCGGCCACCGCACAGTCGGTGGATCGCAAGGGCGATGAACCCGCACTGAAGCACGAGGCGGCGATCCGTGCTCCGCAGGGTATCCTGCGGGCACCGCTCCTTCCGGAGGTTCCGCTGTGACTCGGCTTGTGCTTCTGTCTGCGTTCCTCGCCGCCGCAGGAGTTCTTGCGGCCGAAGTCGACGCATCCCGCGTGGCCGGGATGACAGGCCCCGAGGCGGGCTGCTGGCAGGA
>CAIKWU010000325.1 GCA_903831155.1 uncultured Planctomycetaceae bacterium
GATGCCAACGAAACAGGCTGCGTCACTTCGAGCGACCATTGTGAACTCCATGTCAGGGGGAAACGGTCTAGGCAACCACTGAGAGGGTATGCGAACGCATGCCCTCGCCCCCTACATGGTTTCACGCTCGTGGAGCTGCTCGTGGTGATCGCGATCATCGCGGTCCTGATCGGGCTGCTTCTACCAGCCGTGCAGGCGGCCCGGGAGTCGGCCCGACGGTCCCAGTGCCAGAACAACCTTCGGCAGCTCGGCATCGCGATGATGACGCACGAGTCCGCCAAAAAGGGCCTGCCCCCGATGGCGATCCACTGGACGACGGCCGACATGACCAAGGCCTATGGAGCCGCGTTCACCGGCAACTGGTACGACGACCACGGCTGGTACATGCAGGTGATGCCGTTTCTCGAGAACGGCGGGCTGGCAGGACTCGTCCGCGTCGACAAGTCGTTCAGTGATCCGGCGAACTTCGCGGCCCGACGGACCTTCGTGCCGACGTTGGCCTGCCCGACCGACATCGGCCTGCAGAAGAACGAGTGGCCAAGCGCCACCTGGGCCCGCGTGCGGTTCAACTATGTCGTCAACGCGGGCAACACGGTCTATGGCCAGCACAACCTGGGCAGCTGTCCCGGCGCCTTCCCAACCTGCGTGAAGTTTGGCGGAGCCCCCTTCGGTCCACGCACGCGGACCAAGATCTCGAAACTCTCCGACGGAGCCTCGAAGACGCTGATGCTGTCGGAGGTGCTCGTGCTGCCCGAGACGATCCCCTGGGGGGGGCCCTACTCCGACGCCCAGACGGCGCTCGGCGGACAGGTCTTCACCGGCTACAAGACGCCCAACGCCCAGGGGGCCGCCAACGCCGACGCCCTCTGCCGCCAGCAGGAGTGGTGGACGGCGGTGAAGGATGGATGGAGCAGCCAGAAACTGCCACTCTCCGCCGCCGGCACCCCCGCCCAGCCGGTCGCCGTGCCCCCGGGCGCCCCGGCCGACTCCTACGCCGACAGCAATGGCCACAAGCAGCAGTTCATCGTCGCCCGCAGCAAGCACCCGGGCGGCGTCAACGCGGCGCGCTGCGATGCCTCGGTCGCGTTCGTGGGCGACGACGTCGACCCGTACCTCTGGAACGCCCTCACATCCGCCGGTGGCGGCGAGGCCGTTTCCAACTGAACCGTCGACCGGCGCGGCCTCAGCGGTTCTCCGCCCGCCAGCGGCTCGGCGGCTTGCGGTACCTGCGGGCGAACGCCACCGACAGGTATTCCGCGTGCTTGAAGCCGGTCCTGGCGGCAATCGCCGCCAGCGGAAGCTCGGTGCTCCTGAGCAGTTCCTCGATCCGCCGGAACTGCACGCGGGCGATCGCCTCGTGGACCGAATGCCGCACGTACCTGAGGAACTTCGCCTCCAGCACCCGCCGGGTCACGCCCGCCTCCTTCGCCACGTCGGCCACCTTGATGCCGTCACAGGCATGGCGGCGGATGAACCGCAGTGCCTTCATCACCATGGGATCATCCACCCACATGGTGTCGGTGCTCTGCCGGGACGACACGCCCAGCGGCGGGAGCAGCCACAGGCTCCGCTCGACCCGCCCCCCCGCCATCAGCTGCCCGAGCAGGCTCGCCGCCTGCCAGCCTGCGCCCGCCGCGTCGGGAATGATGCTCGACAGCGGCACGCTCGAGAGACCGCAGAGCAGCTCGTCGTCATCCACACCGAGAACCGCGACGGCATCCGGCACGGCGATCTCCGCGCGGCGACAGGCGTCGATGGCCTGGCGGCCGCGGATGTCATAGCAGGTGAACACCGCCAGCGGCTTCGGCAGCGACACGAGCCAGGCCTCGATCGCGTCGTCCTCGCGATCGGCGGCACCGCCCGACGCGGCAAACACGTCGACCTCGTGACCGGCCGACTCGATCGCCGCGACGAAGGCCCGCCGGCGGTTCTCGCTCCACCGGAACCGGGTATCGCCCAGGAACGCGAAGTGCTGAAACTCGCGGTCGAGGAAGTGCCCCGCGGCCATGCCGCCGATCGCCTCGTCGTCGGTCTCCACGCAGGGCAGATCGGGCACGAGGCCGGCGGCGCTCACGTCGACGACCGAAATGCCCCGGGCGGTGCGCAGGGCCTCGACGGCACGGGCGATCGCGGGAGTCTCGATGCGGACGATGGCGCCATCACCATCCCAGCGGGCGAGCGCGTCGAGCGGCGGGTCACCGCGACCGTGCTCGGGCAGGAAGATCGTCCAGTTACCCTCTTCCTGGACGTGGCGGTGGATGCCCTTGAGGAGACCGCGGGCATAGGCATTCGACGCCTCGATCAGCACCGCCACCCGGGGGGGTCGGTGTCGACCGGATTGTCGCTTGCCCGTGTGACTCGCCATGGTCTTCCGCCGAGGTCGCAGCCCCCCGTCATCCGCTCAGAGGCATGGTATACGACCCCCGGCGACGGGCGCGAGACCCGCCGATTCGTCCCATCGCGCGGCCATTCGTCCCAAA
>CAIKWU010000326.1 GCA_903831155.1 uncultured Planctomycetaceae bacterium
CCATGTGGCAGCAGGCCCAGCACATCGGCGTGGTCCAGGACGACACGGCAGGCATCTGGGTCGGCTGCCGCGACGCCGCCGTCGTGGAAAAGGTCAGCGGCGTGATCCGCCCCGGTCTCGAGGTGATTATCGAGGGCCCGCTCTATCGTGGCGGCTATTCGCCACTGCTGGTGATCGAGGATGTGGAGTTCCTGAAGGAGGTGGACCTCCCGGTGCCGGCAGTGGCCGACCTGGAGCGGATCTTCGTGGGCGCCGACAACGGCCTGCGAATCTGCTGCGAAGGAGTGGTCCAGGGATGCCGGTCTGGCGATGGCCAGACGAGCCTGCTCCTCGCCTGCGGCTCGCACCAGCTTCCGGTGCAGGTGCTCGACTCCGGCAGCCTGACCGGGGGAGACCGCCTGCTCGACGCCCGCATCCGCGTCACCGGGGTGGTCGGGTCGGTCCGCAACACGCGGGGTGAGTTTCTCGCCCCGCGACTGGTGGCGAACACGGCCGCCGACGTCGTCATGACCGATCCCTCGGCACCGACCGCGGGCGGGGCGCCGACCATTCCCCTGGCGGAGATCGGCCGGTATCGATTCGAGCCGCTGACGACCCGCAGGATCACAACCGAGGGCATCGTCACCTACGCGTCGCCCGAGGCGGTGTTCATCCAGGAGGGCCTGCGGGGGGTCCGGATCCTGCCCGCCACGTCGCCCACGGTCGTCCCCGGCGACCGCGTGCGAGTCGTCGGCTTCATCGACACGGTAAGGCGGATCGCCGGAATCCGGGAGGCGACGATCGACCGGATCGAGTCCGGCGAGCCGCCGGCTCCGGTTCGCGTCGCCCCGGACGCGATCTTTGGCATCAACTCGAAGGCGATGGTGCGGCATGAGATGGCGGAGCCTTCCGACTACGACGGCTGCCTGATCGAGTTCACGGCGACGGTCACCGAGATCCGGCCCCGGGGCGAGTCCGGTGGCGACCTCATCCTCAGCGCCGATGGCGCATCGACGCTCGCCTCCCTCGACCTCGCGTCGTTCCGGGGCCTTTCGCGGATCACCCCCGGGTCCTCGGTTCGCGTCCGCGGCGTGGCACAGATCCACCTTCTCGGCGACGTCGCTGCCACGGGGATCGTGGCGCCCATGCTCCGGCAGGTGACCGTCCTGCCACGGACGGCCGCCGACATCGAGGTGCTCTCGATCCCGTCGTGGTGGACCCCCGGACGGCTCGCCGCGCTGCTCACCGGGCTGGGGGCGGTGCTGGCCGGTGCCCTGGTGTGGGTCGGGTTGCTGCGGCGCGAGGTTCAGTCGCAATCGCGGATGCTGGCTCGCGAGATGCGACTGAGGCGCGACGCCGCGATCGAGTACGAGGCCAGCCTGCGGGAACGCAACCGGCTCGCCGCGAACCTTCACGACACGCTTCTGCAGACGCTCGGTGGCATCGACTACCAGTTGGGTGCGTGCCGGGCGTTTCAATCCCCGCGCGACGACGCCGGCACCGGCCATCTCGACGTGGCCGGCAGGATGGTGGAGCACGCCATGCGGGAGCTTCGCGGCTCGGTCTGGGCGCTGCGGACGATACCGCTCGCGGGGCATTCGCTCGCGGACTCGCTCGCGGCGCTCGTGTCGCAGGCGTCCCTGGGACGCCAGGAGCGGCTCACCCTCTCGGTGATCGGTCCGCAGTTCGACGTGCCGAACTTCGTCGCCGGGAACCTGCTGCTCGTCGCCCAGGAGGCGGTGCACAACGCGCTCCACCACGCCGCCTGCCGAGTCGTCGACCTGACCGTCACCTACGATGCTGTCGCAGCAACGATCGAACTGTCGGTGCGGGATGACGGCCGCGGGTTCGATCAGGGCCGCGAACCCGGACCGGACCGGGGTCACTTCGGCCTGCAGGGCATGCGGGAGCGCGTCGAGCGGCTCGGGGGCTCACTCACGATCACGAGCGCTCCGAACGTGGGCACGGTCGTACGGGCTCGCGTGCTGACCCGTGACTACGACGCCGACCTCGAGACCCAAGCCGACGTGTCGGGTCGCCCTGCGGAGAACGGTCGGGATCAGGCCCCTGGGTGACGAGGCCGCCCCCCGGTCGGCGAAGCGCAGGCGCGGCTCGGTCGTAGAGTGTGTTGACCATCCCTTCGGAGAAGCACCGATGCTGTTCGAGTTCGC
>CAIKWU010000327.1 GCA_903831155.1 uncultured Planctomycetaceae bacterium
CGGTTCGGTCAGGTAGACCGGCCGGAAATCGGATAGCACGACACCCATGCGATCTGCGCCTGCGGCCTTCGTCGGCTTCGGGAACCCATGATCTGCCGTCGCCTCGCTGGCCACCGCAGGGCCGTCATCTGCGGCATGGAGGACGAGGTTACGCCATCCGCAGGCGCGATGCAAAAACATCCGGGGCATCACGGATGATCAGCGCGAATTCAGCCGAGGGGCGATCCCGGTGCCCCGTCGGGCCAGCTGAGCCGCTGGCCCCAGCCCTCAGCCTCGGTCCATTCTTCACAGCGCCGGCTCCGGTGCCATACGGTAGGCTGGGTCCGTCTCTCCGAAGGATCCCGGTCACGCGGCGTCGCACCGTCCCCACTCTCATCGCCAGGAGCACCGCGGGGATGCGCAGATTTTTCGGAATCGCCTTTGGGTTGGCGACACAGGCGCTCTTTGCCTTCACGGTGTGGCACCTGTTCTGGTTCCTGAAGGGACCGCAGCCGGATGACCTGCGGGCATCGCCGCTCGGGCTTGCCGCGGCACTCGGCATCGACGCGCTGCTGGCGCTGTCGTTCGCCGTGCCGCACAGCGTGTTTCTGCTGCCGTCGGTGCGGCGCAGGATCGTGTCGGCCGGCCTGTACGGTCCGTTCTACGGCTGCTTCTACTCCGTGGTCACCTGCGCCGTGCTGCTGCTGGCGATCTTCTGCTGGCAGCCCACCGCCGTGGTGGCCTGGCGCTGGGCCGCGCCTCTCGACCGCGTCGTGTCGATCGCGTTCGCGGCGTCGTGGGTCGCGCTCGTCTACAGCCTTGCCCTCACGGGCCTGGGCTGGCAGACCGGCTGGACCCCCTGGTGGCACTGGGCACGCGGCATCCCGCAGCCGAAGCGGGTGTTCGTCGAGCGGGGGGCCTACCGCTTCCTTCGCCATCCGGTCTACCTGAGCTTCCTGGGACTGATCTGGTTCGTGCCTGTTGTCCCGCTCGACCGCGTCGTACTGATGGCCGTGTGGACGACCTACATCTTCGTCGGCAGCGCGCTCAAGGACGGCCGCCTGGTGCACTTCATGGGCGACACCTATCGCGACTATCAGGCCCGCGTGCCGGGCTATCCGGGCGTGGGATTCGGCCCGCTGGGACGGGTGCCGTCGCGACTGACCGCGGCGGTTCGACCAGCTCGCCCAGGTGTGGAGTGATTCTCCGGATGAGCCCCGGCGTGGTGATGATCCGCAGCTTGCGACAGCACCATTGACCGTACTATTCTTTTCTCATGACAGGATCCCCTTCGATCACCGAAACGCTGACGGTTGAGGATGCCTGTCGCGAAGAGTGGGACATCGTCGTCGTCGGTGCCGGCTTATCGGGATCCATCGCTGCCCGAGAAGCGGCTCGTCGCGGCAGCAGAGTTCTCCTCGTAGACAAAGCGGCTTTTCCTCGTCGCAAAGTCTGCGGGTGTTTTCTCAATGCGAATGCCCTGGCCAACCTGGCGCAGTTGAATCTGACCTCCTTACTGGTTGACAGCCACGCGCCACCCGTGCGTGGTGTCTTCCTTTCCGCGGGCACACGCCATGCCTATCTTCCGCTTCCCACCGGAGCGGCCCTCTCGCGCGCGTGGCTTGATACGCAGCTCGCCCGCGAAGCGACTGCGGCAGGCGCTTCCCTCTTGCTCCGTACGGAAGCGCATCTGGTCGAAGTGGAAAGCGACCGCTGCAGGCTGCGTCTGAATCAGGGTGAAGCGGCAGGTGAGGTTGTGTCGCGCATTGTGGTGGCTGCCGATGGCCTGGCCGGTCGATTGGCCAGAGAAACTCGAGACTGCGTGCAGTCCGTCAACCCCCGCTCACGCATCGGCGTGTCAGCAGCGCTGGCACGCGCGCCTGAAGGCTACCAACCAGGCACGATTCAAATGGTCGTGGGTCGC
>CAIKWU010000328.1 GCA_903831155.1 uncultured Planctomycetaceae bacterium
AGGCTCACCGGGACCTCGCGGTCGGGTTGCGTGTCGAACGACAGCCGCAGGGTCGCCCGATAGGTGCCGGCCGGCGCCGTCGGCGGCACCCGCACGCTCAGCCAGCGCGGCTGCGATAGTTTGGGCAGGAGCGGCAGGGGGCCGCGAAGCGGGGGCAGCGGATCGGGCCAGGCGCGGTTCAGCTTGGGCAGGTAGACATAGTTCACCTGCAGGAGATCAGCGTGGATGTCGGGGCAAGCACTGCCCCGTTTGTCGCGGAACTCCGACACCGTGGCGTCGGTCAGCACGCATGCCGCCCGTTCGGCCCGCAGCACCACCTGGGCTGACTCGGTCTCGCCGCCAGCCGCTTCCAGCCGCACCTCCGTCTTGTCCTCCCCGGGCGGGCCGTCCTCACGGAAGACCTTACGGGCGGCGGGAGCCGTCCAGATCTCGATCGTGGATTCCGGAGGGATCGCTTCCGCAGCAGCCCAGCAGCCAAACACCGTCGATGCCAGGGCGGCCAGCATCGTTCTTCGGCACGTGATCCGCAGACACTCCAACGGCATGCAGTGGCTCCACTGGGTGGCGGACATTTCTTACGGTCGGCATGCCTCGCCGAGTGAGTCGAGAGCATACCGCATCAATGGATCGAATAGGCGGTGGCAATCGCCCGTGAGCCCTGCTACCGCCGGTCGTAACCTCGGCATCCAGCCCCACTCGCTCCAAGGCTACAACGTCGACGATGCCCTCAGGCACGCTCGCGACAACGGTTTCCGCGTTGTGGAGTTTTATGGCGATATGTTCCGCTCACTTCCGACGCCGCCACGATCCAGGATCCGATCACGACCCGCCCGCCGGCCGGGCTGGGGCCAGCCAGATCGCCACGAGTCCAATTGCGTAGACGAGGCTCAGCAGTCCGCCGACGCGGGCGTAGTCGCCGCCGAGGGCCGCAAACAGCCAGCCCGAAGCGAGCACGCCGATGGCGGTGAGAAAGCGGCCGGAGTTGTAGGCCAGGCCGCTTCCCGTGGCCCGCACGTCGACGGGGAAGAGTTCTGGCAGATAGACCGCGAGCCAGCCGAAGAACAGGGTGGACACGAATCCCTGCACGCAGACGATCGGAAGGAATGTCGGTTCGAGCGGCGCGGTGAGGCGAAACATCGCCGCCGTGGCGACGGTAGCGCTGGCACTGATGAGCAGATAGCTGCCGCGACGACCGAGCCAGCCGACGAGTTGGGCACCGACGAAACTCCCAAGCACCGAACCGGCTGCCCACCAGCCCTGCGTGACGGCCTTGTACGAAGCCTGGCTCGCGCCCGCCACGCTGTCGGCCCAGGGCACCATCCATTTGCTGGCCGACCAGGCCCCTACCATCGGGACCGCACTGACGAGCACCGCAGCGAGCGTGGTGCGGAGCAGCGTCGGCCCGAAGAGCGTTGTGAAAGGGCTTGATTTGGATGCTCGGGCGTCGCGATGGGTCCCCTCCCCTCCCCTTTTGGCAAGCCACTGTGGCGATTCGGGGAGCAGCGCGAGCACGAGCACGCCGAGCACCGCGGGCAGCCCGGCGAGCTGGAAGATCCACCGCCAGGAGTCGGGAGTGATTGGCCAGGCCTGCGCGAGCTGCGCGAGCATGAGGATGCCGGCGTTGAGCCCGGCCGCCATCACGCCCGACACCGTTGCCTTCGAGGCGGTTGGCCAACTCTCCGCGACCAGCGCGATGCCGTTGGGCCACATGCCGCCCACGCCGAGGCCGACGAGGAATCGGAGCACGAGCATCTGCTCCTGGCTGGTGACCAGGCTGCCGAGGGCGGCGCAGATCGAATAGAAGAGAATGCTCACGCCCATCGCACGCGAGCGGCCGATGCGATCGCCAAGGTTGCCCAGCACGATGCCGCCGATCGCCGCACCAAGCATGAGTGCCGCGGTGAATCTCGCAAACCAGTCGCCACCGGACGCCGGGGTGAACGCGTCACCGAGGAGGCTCTTCGATACCGACAGCGATGCCACCGGCATCAGGCCGAGTTCAACGCCATCGAAGAGGAGGCCGAGGAATGCGGCGGCGAGGACGGCGACGCGGGCCCGTGAGCCGAGCGGAGCGATCGCATGGGATGGCGCGGACACGGCTCTCTCGTGCGGGCAACGGCGGGGTGCATTTTTTATCGAGGCCGCCCCGTGTGCCGAGGATAGGTTGGTCAACGGCCCTGCTGCAAGCGTGCGGAGGTGTCGAGCAGTCGGTAGGGAAGCGGGGGGCGGCTTCAGGTACGCGCTAGTTGCGCACACTCGAGGAGGCAGGCACGACCGTCAGGACGCTCTTTTCTTCTTAAGATGCGTCTACGAGGGTCGGTGGACTAGGAGGGATTCCCGGAATCAACACCATGACGAATAACGCAAGTGCCCCCAACGGGACGGTCGCTCAGCCGACCTCTTCTTCCTCTTCTTCTTCCTGGCGATCGACTCCGTGGAGCGGTGTGTTTCCCGCCACGCTCTGCCCGTTCCACGACGACGAGTCGATCGACGAGGAGGGCCTCGCTGGATATATCGAGGAGGTCGCGAGCGTCCCGGGAGTGGAAGGCGTCGTCTGCAACGGCCACACGGGCGAGATCATGTCGTTGCGGCCCGCTGAGCGGGCGCGAGTGACGCAGATCGTGGCCACCGCCGTCCGCCGAGCCAATGAGCGAACCGGCCGGCATGTGAAGGCGATCTCAGGCGTGTCCGCCGAGGGTAGCCACGAAGCCATCGACCATGCCGTTGCCGCTCGCGAGGCCGGTGCCGACGCGATCCTGCTCATGCCCCCCCATCACTGGCTGCGGTTCGGCCGGTCGGCCTCGACGGCGGTGGGGTTCATGGAGGACGTCGCCACCGACGGAGGCGTCTCCATCATCGTCCACCAGTATCCAGCCTGGACGAAGGCCGGATACACGCTGGCCGAAATGAAGGAGATGGTGAAGATGCCCGAGGTGGTCATGGTGAAGATGGGCACCCGTGACATGGCCCGGTGGCGGTACGACTACGAGCAGCTCAAGGCGACCGCGCCGCACGTTGCGATCGTGACCTGCCACGACGAGTTTCTGCTCGCGTCGCTGCTGGAAGGCGCCGATGGGGCGCTCGTCGGCTTCGCGGGATTCGTTCCCGAGCTCATCGTCGAACTCGTCCACTCGGCGCTCGACGGCGACCTCCCGAGAACGCGAAAAGCCGGTGACCTCGTGGCGCCCTTGGCCCGAATCGTCTATGCCTTCGGTGAGCCGGGTTGCGGGGCCCATCAGCGGATGAAGGCGGCACGGTGGCTGCTCGGCCGGTTCCCGGGCCCCACGTGCCGACGGCCGCTGCGACCGCTTGCAACCGACGAC
>CAIKWU010000329.1 GCA_903831155.1 uncultured Planctomycetaceae bacterium
GCGCCGAGGGTCTCGGTCGAGGCCGTCTGGGCCCGGCCGTTGTATTCGATGTAGCCGCCGCGGAGCGTGATCGGGGTGGTGTCTGGCACGCGGTCGGCGAGGTCGAGCGTGCCGGAGTTCCGCATGTAGAAGCCACCGTAGTTGACGTCGATCCCGGACGTGCCCGACATCCGGCCGGAGTCGATCAGGACGTGACCGCCGCCGAGGACGGCCGTGCGGCCGGTGTAGGTGTTGTCGGAGGTGTACCACCGCGTGCCGGTGCCGCCGAACAGGGTCGTGACGGCGCCGGAGATCGTGCCACCGAAATAGTGGTTGGTACCGCCGCTCGATCGCGATGCAAACAGAGCCGGCGTGGCCGAGGTGATCGTGCCGCCGACATTGGCCCCATTCGTCGCATTGTTGTTCGGGTTGTAGAAGACGCCGACGAGCTGAGCGGTGCCGTTGAGGTCCACCGTCGCCCCCTGGCTGACCGAGAAGTTTTGCTGGCCACCCGGGGCTCCCATGCCGGGAAAGAGGGTGTTGTCGCCGGCGTTCAGCCGCGTGGTGCCGCCGTTGAAGATGTACCAGTTGCCGCCCAACACATATTGCCGGGCGTTGAGGTTGGCCGTGCCACCCAGACCGCGGGTGATGAGGCCGCCCGACCAGAGCGGGCCGTTGACGTCGAGCGTGGATCCGTCGGCCACGTTGAACCCGATATCAGCGGCCGAGTAGAGCGTCATCCCGCCGCCGATCGCACTCGTGCCGCCGGCGGCGAGCAGGGCGCCGGAGGTGACGGTGAGGGTGGAGCCGGGGCCGGTGAGGGCGAGCCCGCCGCCGGTCACCTTCATCGCGTTGATCGTGCGGGTCGGGGTGTTCATCGCCACGCTCGAGCCGACCTGGACGGTGTTGGTGGCCGTGGTGACCGCGTTGAGGTTCGAGGTGTCGTAGTTGGTGAAGGCGCGGATCGAACCGGAGGAGTAGGTCGCGAAGTTGGCCCCGTCGGGGGTGCTGCCATCAACCACGAGGCCGCGGGCAAGGATGCCCGTGGTGGCGGGCACAAGCGTCGGGGCCGTCGTGAACACGACCGTGTTGGCAGCCGTGCCGAACAGGGCGCCGGTGCCAGCGGACTCGAAGACGAGCGTGCCTCCGCTGTTGATGTTGTTGGCCACGCTGGCGAAGGTGAGGGTCGAGTTTTGGCCCGACGTCTCGACGCGGATCACGCTGCGGCCGTGGGCTGCTGTGAGCACACCGAAGGTCTCACTCGAGGCGACGGTCGCGTTCGGCACGTAGACCAGACGGCCGTCCGACATCTGGAGCGGGCTCGTGCCGCCGAGACGGTTGTTGACATTAGCCGCCGTGTTGTCGAGGCGGAGGGTGTCGCCGCCCCAGACGAAGTTCGTGATCGTGTTGGTGGCCACGGCGCCGGCGGCACCGGAGAACTCGAGCGTGCCGCCACCGCCGAAGAGACGAATGCCGTTGCCACTGGGGGCCGTGACGGCCGAGGTGATCCGGGTGGTGCCGGAGCCGAGCTTGTAGATCGAGTGGATGGCCGTCATGCCGCCCGCCACGTTGATCGTGCCGCCGCCCAGGAAACTCACGATCGAGTTGCGGCCAGTGTTGTTGATGGCGCCGGTCAGGTTGAACGTGGCCCCCGTGGCGGCGCCGAGGCCGCCGTCGTTGTTCATGTTGACCGTGCCACTGACGGTAGCCGTGCCCGAGCGGACAAGGAGCGACCCGAGGCCGTCGCGGCCGCCAGCCAGGCCGCTGAGCGCGTTGCCAGTGGTGGTGTTGAGGCTGATGGGGTTGGGCAGCGTGATGCCGCCGGCCAGTTCGATCTGGGCGCCCTGCTCCTGCGTGACCGCGAGCGGATTGGCGGAAAGACCGAGGGCCAGCGGGTTGTCGATGCGGACGGCACCGGCCGAGACGTTGAGACCGCCGGTGAGGGTCTGCGCGGCCGCGGAGGGGTTCGAAATCGTGCCACCCCAGCCCGGGCTGCTCGTGGCGGCCAGCACGAGCGTGCCGTTGTCGGCCTTGATCACCTGGGTGGTCGCCGAGGCGTTGCTGAAGGGGGCGGAGAGCGTGAGCGTGTTGCCGCCGGTGACCTCGAAGTTCGTCGTCGTGGTGCCCGTCGGCAGGCGGATGTCGCGAGCCGTGCTGAAGGTGCCGGTGCCTCGCAGGCCGGTGCCGCTGGCCATGAGCACC
>CAIKWU010000330.1 GCA_903831155.1 uncultured Planctomycetaceae bacterium
GCCGGCTGGTACTACACGTGGGGCACGGGAAGCGCCTCGCCCGGCGCCTTCGGGGCGAAGCACTACCCGATGTTCTGGAACTCCCCGAGCGATGCGACGATCACCGCCGTCAGGAACCGTGCCGGTGTGGAATGGGTCCTGGGGTTCAACGAGCCCGAGCGGACCGATCAGGCCAACATGAGCGTCACCTCCGCGCTCGACGCCTGGTCGCGGATCTGCAACGCGTTCGTCGGCACCTCGGTGAAGCTCGCCAGCCCCGCCGTCTCCGACAACACGGCCGGCCGGGCCTGGATCGACGACTTCATGACCCAGCTGGAGGACCGCCGCACCAATGCGGCCAATCCGAAATACAACCCCAACCTGCGGGTCGATGCGATCGCCTTCCACTGGTACGGCTACTCCAGCCCCAACAACCCCACCGAGGCTGCGAACTGGTTCATCGGCAGCGTCGACTACTACCGGAACACCTACGGCCTGAGCGTGATGCCGACGGAGTTCGCCATCCACGACTGGGCCGGGAACTACACCGATCAGCAGATCATCGACGCCAACAGGCTGTTCCTCGACAACGCCCTGCCGCGGCTCGAATCACGAAGCTACGTCCCGGGATACGCCTGGTATCACTGGTTCAGCGACGCGCCCCTCTATTCGGGATCGCCGCCCACGCCCACGCCGATGGCCCACCGCTACGCCGGAGCCGTGGCCAGCGGCAGCACCGCCAACCTCGGCGGCCAGAACCTGGGGGAATACGTGGCCTATCTCACGGGCGGCACACTGACGATGACCGGCACCTCCCCCGGCGCCGTGAAGTACATCAGCGCGCTGGCGAACACCAGCAGCGTGACCGGCGGCGTGGACTGGGGCCTCTCGGGCACGAGCACGTGGCTTCGCGTCGAGCCCGACGCGGTCCTGCGGAAGACGGGCGCCAACCGGCTTTCGCTCGACGGCTCAAGGATCACCAACGACGGCACGATCGACGTGGCCGGCGGCACGCTGCGGCTCACGGGCTCGGCGAGCGTCACGGGCGCGGGCGGAGTCCGCATCGGTCCGGCCGGCACGCTGGCGATCGAGCAGGCCGCCGGCACCTTCACGCTCGACGAGCCTCTCGATCTCGACGGCGGCACGATCGACGCGGCCGGCAGCCTGCGGCTCACCGGCACGGCTGTCGTCTCGCGGCAGGCGACCCTCGTGGGCACCGCCACGACCACGCTCGCCGGGCCGGTCGTGGTGGGGACGGCGACGGCGGGCATCACGAAGGCCGGCGTCGGCCTGATGGTGCTCTCCTCGACCGCCAACACCTACGCCGGTCCGACCCGCGTCGAGGCTGGAATGCTCGCCGTGTCCGGCCGGCTCTACGCCGGGGCCGTCACCGCGGAATCGGCGATCACCGTGTCGTCGGGAACACTGTTCTCGAGCAGTTTCACGGATCAGCCCACGGGATCGCTCGGCAACCTGCCCGCCACGTCCGACCGGATCACGATCGACGGCGGTGTGCTGCGGCTGGCAGGCTCCGGTTCGACCGCGCGAGGCTTCACGGTCGGTGCCGGCGGGGCCACGCTCGACGTGCAGGCGGGAGTGAACGTGACGTTCCTCGAGTCCGGCCTTGCCGCACGAGTCGTGTCGGTCGGCGGTGACCTCACGCTCCAGGCCACCACCGGCTCGGGGACGCTCGCGAAGGCCTACGTGGGCCCGGGGGGCCTCGTGAAGACGGGGACCGGCACCTGGACGCTTGCCGGCGACAACGCGTTTTCCGGCGACACTCGCGTGATCGCCGGGACGCTGCGGATCGCAGGCTCCTCGAGCCTCGCCAGCTCGACGCTTGACCTGAACGCGGCCGACGCGGGCATCGTCGGCTTCGCCACGGGCTCGGCGCAGACCTTCTCGATCGGCGGCCTCACCGGCAGCCGCGGCCTCACCGCCGGCGGCCACACGCTGCGGCTGGGGGGCAACGGCCGATCAACCGCCTTCACGGGCGCGATCTCGGCTGGAGCGCTCGTCAAGACGGGCACGGGCGTGCTCTCGCTCGGAGGCAGCAACGCGTTCGGCGGCGGCGTGGTCGTCGAGCAGGGGATGCTGCGGTTGACGGGCCCGGCCGCCCTGCCCGCCAGCGGCCCGATCCGGATCGAGGCCGGGGGCGTGCTCGCGCCCGTCGCTGATTCGCCGGTCGGCACGTGGGTGTCGGGCGGCAGGATCGATCCCGCGTCGGCCGGAGCGGTCGCCATTTCGGGATCGCTCGGCGGCGACCTAGACCTGCGGCACGTCCCGGGGCTCTCGCTCGGTGGCAGCGGATCCGCCACGTTCAGCGGCGGGATCGTGCCCGGTGGGGGAGGCTACCGTTTCGGGAGCGGCGATGGGACGCTCACCGTGACGACGAACCTCGCCGCCGGAGCGGCGCTCGAGAAGGTCGGTGACGACACGGTGGTGCTCACCGGTGCCAACTCGTTCGCCGGCGGCGTGCTGCTTGCCGGCGGCTTCGTGCGGGCCGGCTCGGCGGGCGCCCTCGGATCGACCGGGCTGATCGCATTCAGGGGCGGTGGCCTGCAGTATTCGTCGGCCAATGCCACCGACTACTCGTCGCGGTTCGCGCAGGACGCCGGACAGGACTTCCGCATCGACACCGCGGGTCGAAGCGTCGGGTTGACCCAGCCGCTCGTCAGCGCCGGGGGATCGCTCACGAAACTCGGCAGCGGCACGCTCGCGATCGCCGGGACCAACGCCATCGACGGCACGGTGCGGATCGTCGCCGGCGCGGTGCGGGTGTCCGGTTCCACGGCACTCGCCGCCGCGACGCTCGACCTCGCCGCCGCGGACGCGGGAACCATCGCGTTCGGCGGCACGACGCCGGCGACATACGCCTTCGCCGGTCTCTCGGGTTCGCGGAATCTCGCCATCGGCGGCCACACGCTGCGGATCGGCGGCACCGGCCGGAGCACGACGTACGCAGGCGCCATCAGCGGCAGCGGTGGGCTCGTGAAGGAGGGGCCGGGCATGCTCACGCTCGCCGGCCCAAGCACGTTCACCGGCACGACCACGGTCGCCGCCGGCGTGCTGCGGATCGGCGCCGGAGGGACGGCGGGGAGCCTTGCCGGGCCGATCGTCAACCAGGCGGGCGTCGTCTTCGACCGTTCGGGAACGGCCACGCACGCCGGAGCGATCAGCGGCACCGGAGCGGTGACCAAGGCCGGAATCGGCACGCTCACGCTCTCCGGCACGAGCACGTTCACGGGCGGGATCCGGGTGGAGAAGGGCCAGCTGCAACTGACCGGCTCGGTGAACCCGGCGAATCACCTCACGCTGGCCGGCGGCACGTTCGCGCTGGCGAGAGCGGCGGGCTCGCAGGCCGTGACGGGTTTCACGCTGGCTGCGGGAGACTCGGCCATCTCCAACACGGTCGCCAGCGGCACGCTGTTCCTTCCCGCGATCGCACGCGAGGCCGGTGGCGTGGTTCGCTTCGCGACGCGGACCGGCCCGATCACCACGTCGGCCACGGCGGCGAACGGGATCCTCGGCGCGTGGGCCTTCACCGGCTCGGGGACCGGCACGCGCTACGCTACCGTGTCGGGTGGCACGGTGGCGGCCTTCACGTCGGGCACCGTGCTGAGCGGCACGTGGCCCTTCGGCGGCATTCCGTCGGGCGACACCGGCACGGTGCACTACGACGTCACCTCGTCGGGCACCTTCGCCGCGATGGGCGTCGGCCGCGTGGTCAACACGCTCGACTATCGCGGCAGCGGTGCCGTGCAGCCGGCGGCCAATGCGGTGACCCTGACGGCGAACGGTCTCATGACGACCGGCGCCGGCCCGCTCACGATCGGCGGGTCGCCCCGCATGGATCTCGTCGTGGGGGCGACACGGGAGTTGGTGGTCAACACCGTCACGGCGGATGTCGTGCTCAACAACGGCGTGTTCAACCACTCCAGCGGTGCGAGTTCCCTGACGAAGGCCGGCACGGCCACGCTCGTGATCAACGGCTCGAGTGGCTACACCGGCCGCACGACGGTGGCCAACGGCACGCTCAGGTTCGGCAGCGGCGGCAGCGGCCTCGTCATCCCGACGGCCGAGTTCATCGTGCGTGGCACGCTTGCCTTCGACCACGCCGATGCGGTCACCGTGGCGGGCGGCCTGTCGGGCGACGGCACCGTGTGGAAGGAGGGCGCCGGCACGCTCACGCTCGGAGGCACCGGCGGTTTCACGGGGGGCATCACGGTGGCCGACGGCACGCTGGCGCTGGCGGGCGGGGGCGGGCTCGGTGCCGGCGGGATCTTCACCGGCGGCATCACCCTCGGGGCGGGCACGCGGCTCGTCCACCAGGGCCCCGGGTCCCAGACCCTCGCCGGCCCGGTCGCCGGCGATGGGGCGATCACCGTCGCCGGTGGAAGGCTCGTGCTCGCGGCGGCCAACGCCCTCGCGAGCGACGTGACGCTCCTGACGGGCGCCACGCTGGTGCTCGCCCATGCCGACGCCGTCAACGCCGCCAGTAGTCAGGGCATCGCGCTTGGCAGCGGCACTGGCACGGTCGTCGAACTCGCCGCCACCGACAGTCCGCGGCCCCTGCTTCACGCCAGCAACGGCTTCAGCACCACCGTCGTTTCCGGCCGGCCGCTGGGCACGGTTGGCGAGGGGCTGAGGCATGAGCTCGCCGCCGGAATCGGGCTCAGCGGCGGCACCCTCACCGCCCGGGCCGCGGAGAGCGTGACCAGCGGAACCGCGGAGGTCGTGGTGCCATCGCTGTCGCTCACGGCCGGAGCGGTGGGGGCGATCACGCGGCTCAACCCCACCACGGCCGTGATGACGCTCGGCGGGGCGGCCGCCGCGGTCAATGCCGTGCCGAAGACGCTCGAACTCTCCGGCAGCAGTTCCGGCAACGTGGTCACCGGCACGCTCGCCGACGGCGTGTCGGCGGTGAGTCTGGTGAAGTCGGGCCCGGGCGCGTGGACGCTCGCCGCCGCCAGCACGTTCACCGGGCCGACGACGGTGACGGGGGGCACGCTTCGCCTCGCACATGCCCAAGCGCTCGCCGCCAGTGGCAGCGTGGCGATCACCGGCGGAAGGATCGCGCTGCCCACGGATGCGCCGCTCGCCGTCGACCTGCGGACCCTCGTCGTCGACGAGACCGCCGGCATGCTCGACGTGGGAAGGGGGCGGGTGACCATCGGCTCCGGGATCACGGCCGCGGCCCTCCGTGCCGACCTGATCGCCGGCCGCAGGGGTGGGGCGTGGGATGGCCCGTTCGGCATCGCCTCGTCGGCTGCCGCA
>CAIKWU010000331.1 GCA_903831155.1 uncultured Planctomycetaceae bacterium
ACCGGCTCGCGGCGCTCGACGACCGGCTCGCCGGCCATTCGTCAGGGGCGACCGATGCCGCTTCCCTCGGAAGTGATGCATCGACTGCCGACGAGGGTGTTGATGGTCTGGCCCTCAACACCGCCATCGACACGATGCTGCTGCTGCGGCAGGTGGCCGCTGCGGAACGGGATTCCAGCTATGAGCCGATCGTCATGCCGCAGCGGATCGGTCGATACGAAATCGTCCGCGAGGCCGGCCGCGGTGCGTTTGCGTATGTGCTCGAGGCCCGCGACGAGATTCTTCGCAGGCGGGTCGCACTCAAGGTTGCCCGGCCCGAAGCCCTTGTGTCGGTGCCGTTTCGGCGACGGTTCGTCCGCGAGGCGGAACTGGCCGCGCGGCTGATTCACCCCCACATCGTCGCGATCCACGAGGTGGGCGAGGAGGCGGGCCTCGTCTTCATCGCGAGCGAATACTGCGCGGGGGGCGACCTGGCCGAATGGCTCGAGCGGCATCCAGGACCGATGCCCCCTCGGCAGGCGGCAGAACTGGTGCGAACGCTGGCCACCGCCGTCGCGCACGCCCATGCCAACGGCGTCGTCCACCGCGACATCAAGCCGGCGAACGTACTGCTCGTGCCCCCGCCCGGGCCGCCTGGCGAGGTAAGCCGCGGTGACGACGTGCCGATCAATGAGATGGTCGCGAAGGTCGGCGACTTCGGCCTCGGCAAGGTCTCTGCAGATTCGTCGCACGAGAACTTCACGCAGCTCACCCGCACCGGCTCACGGCTCGGCACGCCCGCCTGGATGGCGCCCGAACAGATCGACCGCTCGTTCGGAGAGGTGGGGCCGGCGACTGACGTCCATGCCCTTGGACTGCTGCTCGATCGGCTGCTCACGGGCCGCTGTCTGTTCGGAGGAAGAACCGAAGCGGAAATCTTTCGGGCCGTGCTGCTCGAAGACCCAGCACCTGCCGACCGGGTGGCCCAGCGCGTGCCGCGGGATCTGGCCGCCGTCTGCCTGAAGTGCCTCGCGAAGCGGCCAGCCGATCGCTATCGATCGGCGACGGAGTTCGCCGCGGATCTATCGCGGTTCCTCAACGACAAGCCGACGCTCGCGCGGCCGCTCTCGGCGGCCTCGAGAGTGGCGCGGTTCCTCACCCGTCGACCACTCTTCTCCCTGCTGGCGGCAGCGGCCGTGGCGGGACTGCTCGTGGCGGGGTGGGCCACGCGTGAGCGCCGCCGCGATGCCGAGAAAAACGCCGCCATCAAGCTGGAGAGCGACCGGCTCGAGGCCGCTACCGAACTCCGCCGCGGCTTCGAGGCCTGGCAAACGGGCAACGCCACGGCGGCCGTCGATCATCTCAGCCGCTGCTCGGCGATGGATCCAGGTCTGGCTGGTGCGGTTGCCGGCCGCTGGCTCCTCGCGCGACTGCACGGCGAACACGACATGCTCCTCGCGCCGGCGAATCCGCTCCCGCCCCGTCCCGACCTCTATTGCGTCGCCTGCAGTCGCGACGGCCGCGTGGTGGCGGCGGGTGGTGGCGACGGTCGGCTGTTCATTCGGCGGCTCGATGCCGACGGCGGCGCTACAGGACCTCCGCTCGTGATCGAGGCCCACGATGAGATCAACGACGTGGCCATCTCGCCCGACGGGCTGCGGGTGGCGTCGGCTGGCGAAGACGGCCGGCTGCGACTCTGGAACCTCGCCGATGGCAGCCTCGCCCGAGAGGCCTACCAGAGCCCAGGGCAGGGCGCAGGGCCGCTGTTTGCAGCGGCGTTCTCTCCCAGCGGCAGCATGCTAGCCTGCGGAGGTGGCCACCAGAGGCTCTGCCTGATTCCGATGGACGCCGACGGGACGCCCCGGGATTTGGAGCCATTCGCGGAGGCCATCGCGGCAGGTTCGCTGAGGGCTGATAGCGACATCGAATCGCTCCAGTTTCTCGACGACGACAAGATCGCAGTGGCCAGCGGCGGTATGGCGGCGGTGCTCGATGTCGCGAGCGGCGACGTGCGAATGTTTCCAGGGCACGAGGGCACC
>CAIKWU010000332.1 GCA_903831155.1 uncultured Planctomycetaceae bacterium
CGTTGCCGATCGCGAGTGCCGTGACGGCTTTTCGCAGCCGGTGATTGGGCGCAAACACCCTGTGGTAGCGATGCCGGTGCTTCCGCGGCGGCGGGACGAGATCGGCGAGCCGGTCGAGGAACTCAAACGGCGTGAGTTCGACGACGCGATTGGCTCCCGGCCGCGTGGACTTCCGCCCACGACCCCGCCCGACCCAGTTGGCCGCCTTGTGCCGCGGGAGCACGTAGCGGACGCCACCGATGCGGCCGTCTGGGTCGCGGATCACGGAGCGCCGTTCAGTCGTGAAGGGCGGCCGCTCGCACTACCGCACGAGCAGGCCTGCCGTAACGCAGAGGAATCGCTCAGTGCAGAGGAGTCGCTCGATCTCGTCAGGAAAGATCCACGTGAGTGCCCTGACCGCCGCAGGCCGATCGGCGAGGACTCCTCGCAACCGCTTTGGCCGAGATCACCCACTTCCGCATGGCCACCGGCGGGATGTCGTGAGGAACGACCTGGCGTTGGGCCGGAGCATCCTTAGCTGAGCCACCGGGCTCCGGCTCGATGACCCAGGGTCGTCCCCGATGGCCTTGGGCATCAACTCTGGGCATCAAGGCGGCGAGTGTGACGCGTCGCGTCAGACCGGCCGGCCCGTGCGGTGCAGCGAGCGGTCGATGGCCGCGGCGGCGGCCGCGTCATCGAAGCCGTCGCCGAGCAGGGTTCGGAGTTTGTCGGCGGTGGTGGCCGGATCGGCCAGGGCGTCGTGGTAGTGGAGGTCGAGCACCTTGGCCCGGCCGGCCGATTCGAGGTGGGCCAGGAAGGTGCGGCTCATCACCTGGTGGCGATCGAACATCGCCGCCAAGGCCTCGTCGGGCGTGTCGGCGCCCTTGCGGCCGAGCCGGGAGAGCATCGTCCGCTGCGAGGCCACCACCTCGTCGATCGGCCGCCGCATGTGGACCACGAGGTAGGGCGGGGCCGACTCACCGCGGGGCAGATGCCGCACCAGCGGAGCCACGATCTTGACCGCCTGGCCGCGGGCGCTCTCCACCCACGACGCATCGCTGACGAGTCGCTTGGCCGGCTCGTATTCCAGATAGCCCCGGGGGTTGTTTTCATCGGGCAGCCGCTGGTCGTCGGCGAGCACGGCCACGCCCCCGGCGGCGAGCATCTGCATCGCCATCGAGGTGCCCGACCGCGGCAGGCCCGTGACCACGATCACGCTCTCGGCGGCGGTGGCGTGGAAAGGCTGGGGCAGGTCCGCGGGCTGCGGCTTGCCGAGCGTGTCGTGGATCTCGAGCCGATGCCGGCCGGCCGGGGCCGCACCGCTTCGCAACTGGAGGATCATCCGGCGGCTCTCGGCGGCCAGCCGGCGGTGCTCGATTGCCCCGGCCAGATCCCCCCGCACCCGCTCCAGAAATCTCGCCAGCAGCCGATGGCCTGCGGGATAGAGCGGCTGCTGGGCCACGGCCGTGCGGAAAAACTCCTCGGCCGC
Organism: uncultured Planctomycetaceae bacterium; assembly: GCA_903831155.1. Classification (GTDB taxonomy): domain Bacteria; phylum Planctomycetota; class Planctomycetia; order Pirellulales; family UBA1268; genus QWPN01. The sequence goes on from CAIKWU010000332.1 coordinate 1,469, forward strand.
CGCGTGCTCGCCCGTCCGCCAGGCCGCCACGCCGGCGAGCACCTGGGCCCGGGGAAAGAAGAACCGGTAGCCGATCGCTCCCCGGGCGTCGGCGAGGGCCCGCGGGGCGTCGCCCAGGGCCAGGGCCGCCCGGCCACGGCCGAACCGGGCCGCCACGTTGACCGGATCGATCGCGAGCACGGCGTCAAACACGTCGGCCGCCTCCCGCGGCCGCCGCATCGCGAGCAGCACCTCGGCTTTTTTCAGAAGCAAGCCCGGCCGCTGACTCGTCTGCACGCCCGCAGCCAGCTCCAGGGCTTCGAGCGCCTCGGGAAACCGCCGCTCCGCGGCCAGGATCGAGCCGTTGAGGAAGGAAAACGTGCGGAGGTTGGTCACCGCCCGGCCCCGCAGGCGACGCATCGTGCGCCGCTGCCGGTCGGTGAGCTTCTCCGGGTCGATCTCCTCGGTCGGGGGCGTATCGCCCTCGATCAGCGGCAGCCCCTGCTCGCGGCGTAGCTCGGCGGTGAGGTCCTTGAGCTCCTCTGCGGCCCGCTTCGCCGCAGCCTGCTTCCGCTCGACGAGCAGGTTGAAGGTGTCGCGGGCCGCGCTCGGCTGACCGAGCTCGAGCTGCGTGGTCAACAGCGCGATCCCCATCCGCCCCTCGTCGGGCCAGCGGTCCCAGAGGTCGGTGAGCATCGCCGCGGCTTCGTCGAGCCGGCCGCCGTCGACCAGCGCCCGGGCCAGGTTCCACCGCTCCTCGCGGATCGTCTCGTCGACCGCCTGCTGCCGGTCTTCCGGTACCGCCTCGATGTAGCCGAGGTCGGCCAGCTGCTTGATCACCGCCGCAGCCGCTTCGGAGTCACCGTCGCCGGGGCTCTGCTCGAGCCGGGCCGCGTCGCCGGGCACGTCGTCCCAGGAATCGATGAACCGCGGAGCCGGCGGATGCTCGAAGATCTCGAGTAGGGGACGGCCGTCCATGTCGCGGCCGGTGGGCAAGTCGTAAAGGGCGAGCACGGTGGGAGCCACGTCGAGCAGGCTCGCCCCGAACATCAGCTCGTCGGAGCGGATGCCCGGGCCGGCGGCCACGAAGATCCCGAAGGGCCGGTGCTCGGCGGCCGGGCCGGCTGGCTCGTTGGGAAGTTCCTGGGGCCGAAGGTGGTCGGGGTGGAAGCCGTGGTCGCTGACGAGCACCACGGTCGTGTCGTCGCCGGCGAGGGCCAGCATCACGCCGAGCATCGTGTCGTGAAACACGTAGGCCCCGCGCACTACCTGCGAGTAGACGTCGAAGTCTTGCTGCGGCACCCATTCGAGCCGCGGCGGGTGATACTTCATGAACCCGTGGCAGAAGTGGTCGATCGCGTCGTGGTAGACCGCGCAGAAATCCCAGTCGGGCTGGCTGTGCATCAGATGGGTCGCCGCGGCGTGCATGCTTGCCACCTCGGCGATCAACTTGGCGAGCGTCTGGAGCCGCGTATCTTTCTCCTGGTCGACCTCCGGCGCCCGCGGCACGAAGCCTCGCAGCATGTCGCCCTCGAGCTCAGCCGGATGCACCCGCAGCTCGGCCAAGGCGGCGGCGATCTCCGGCGGATGGACCGTGCCGTGGGCCAGTGGCCAGGGCTTGCCCAGCTCGGCCGTGGCCGACTTGTAAAGATCGCTCACCATCCCGCCGCGCAGTGGCTCGACGGGGTGACTTGGCCACCAGCCGACCACGTGGCATTTCTTGCCCTTCTGGTGGAGGATGTTCCAGAGGGCCTTGGTCGTCCGGGAGCGGGCGGAGATCGGCCGGATCTGGCCGGTCTCGCCGTCCACCTCGCTGAAGCCGTGCACGCCGTGCTTGTAGGGCCGCTTACCCGAGGCGATGCTCGTCCAGAGCATCGGCGAGAGCATCGGCTGCAGCGAGGCGAGGTTGCCCATCACGCCCCGCTCGAGGAGCCGGGCCAGATTCGGCATCTGCCCAGCATCCACGAGCGGCTGGATCACCTTCCAGTCGGCGGCATCCCAGCCGACCAAAAGTACGCGACGCTTTGGCATCAGGCCTCGACCTCGGCCGTGGCCTTGCGGCGGGACCGCCAGGCGGCGACACCCGCGGCCCCGAGGCCGAGCAGGGCCATGCTCGACGGCTCCGGCACGGCCTGCGGCACGGCGCCGACGTTGATCGCCCCGCCGGGGGTGGTGTTGTAGTAGGCCTCGGTGATCACGAAGCCCTGGCCCATCGGCTTGGAGAAGTCGAGTGCCAGTGATCCCCAGCCGTAGTAGGTGTCGGAAGCGTTGGTGAATCGAAAGCCGAACTGGCCCGGGGGGTTCGCTTGATTGTTATTCGTTTGAAACGCAGAAGAAACCTGCACTTTCTGTTGAGAGCTCGTTACTTTAATGGAGTAATCCCAGGCCACTCCTGCGTTGACCACACTTCCCGCCGTCAGTTTTTTGAGATCACCGCCATTCACAACAAATGACCGACCTACACCTGCTGCACCTGCATAGCCTGCAAGGAAAGCCGACGTAGTACTGTTCTGCAGAGTGAAGTCGGTCGGGCCGCTGCCGTCCACGTCCCAGCCAACTTGCTGCCCATCCGTCGCCGGCGGCCGCAGGGCCCCGAGCGTCACATTCGACGCATCGACGAACGAGAATCCCGGGATCCCTTGGGCGGCCGCGACGCCGGCGGTGGGCGTGTAGACGACGGCCTGAGCCTCGGAGGCCCCGATCGCCGCGGCGCCGGCTGTGCCGGCCACGGCGGCGAGTTTGCGCGTGAGCGAA
>CAIKWU010000333.1 GCA_903831155.1 uncultured Planctomycetaceae bacterium
CCGGGTCGGGTTCTGCAGCGTGCTCGTGTCATCGCTTGCGAAGGTCCGCGTGGCGTTGGGGCACTGATACGCCGGGATTCGGATCAGGGCGTGGACCGACTTGTTGGGCCCCTCCCGGTTGGTGCCGCCGTTGAACGCGCCCGGACCGAGGTCGAACTTGTCGAACAGCTGCAGTTGCTCCATCTGGGGCAGGACGAAGACCCGCCACGAGAGGCCGTTGGTCGAGTTGCCGCCCGCCGGAAACGTGCCCATCGACGCCTGATGCTGCAGCAGCGCCGTGCCGAGCTGCTTGAGGTTGTTCGCGCAGTGCGCCCGCCGTGCCGACTCGCGGGCCCCCTGCACCGCCGGCATGAGCAGCCCGATGAGGGTCGCGATGATCGCGATCACGACGAGGAGCTCCACGAGCGTGAAGCCGCAGGGGCGGTGCCGTGTGGTCATGGTTCGGGCCTCCTCGGCCGGGAGCATCTGGGCCACGAATCCTCGGGCACTAGTTGGCGCCGGCATCGGAGTCTCCGCTGTCGCGGCTGCACAGAGCCTTGTAGGCGACGACGTCGATCGAGTCGCTGAGAAACGACACGCTCCCGTCGCCACGGACGAAGGTGGCGCCGCTGCCGGAATGATCGCTGCCGAACGGCGCGTCGTTGATCGCGCTGGCGTCGTTGACGATCACGAGCCCGTTGATGCTCAGGTCGACGTTCTTGCAGCTGGCGTTGCCGTCGTTGGTGATCCAGCCGCGAACCCAGTTGCCGCCGTCTCCGCCCCCGTACCAGGACTCCGTGTACTGCGTGGTCTTCCGCACGATCAACTCACCCGCGAGCAGCGTCTTGGACAGGCCGTCGGTGACCCTCGAGGGCTTGGTCCTGGAGTCGTTGTAGAGGATGCCGGTCTCGCAGACGCCGCCGTAGGGTCCGCTGCTCACGACCGGATAGGGCTTCCGGGTGGCCATGTTGATGCCCTTCGGACCGGAGATCCCGTAGTAGTGGGCGTTGTAGGTTTCCCGCGTCGGATTCTGCAGCGTGCTCGAGCCGTCAGTCGCGAGGATTCGCGTGGCGCTCGGGCAGTGGTAGCCCGAAATGCGGGTGAGGGCATTGATCGACTTCTTCGGTCCCTCGCGGTTTGCGCCCCCGTTGAACGCGCCGGCGGAGAAATCGAACTGGTCGTTGAGAGACTGAAGTTCCATCTGCGGCAGGATGAACACCCGCCACGACAAGCCGTTGGTCCGGTTGCCCCCGGTCGGAAACACCCGCTTGGCCGACAGGTACGTGTGCATCGCCGTGCCGACCTGCTTGAGGTTGTTGGCGCAGCTCATGCGGCGGGCCGACTCCCGGGCAGCCTGCACTGCCGGCAGGAGCAGCCCGATGAGAACCGCGATGATCGCGATCACGACGAGCAGTTCCACCAGCGTGAAGCCGCTGGGCCGTGGACGGATGGTCTTGGTCGTCATGGCGATCGGGGGCATGCCCCGCCTTCGTCTGGTCGAGTTTGATTCCGATCAGTGTCCTTTGGCAGCCTGCAGATCGAAGTTCAGTTCGGTATCCCCCTCGGGGAGTTCCCGTTGCTCCTGGTGCTTCTGGAGGAGAGGCCTGGCCGCCTGCCCCGGGCTGGATGCTTCGTAGGCATCGATGGTCACCACCATCGGGCCGCCGGAGGTGCCCTTGCCATGCTTGACGGACGTGTCGAACAGACCGTTTTCCACCACGGCGAAACCCTGGGGACCGCGATTGCCCTTCAGCACGTCGGGTTCGAAAACGATGCGGCCGAGGGGGACCGGCTTGCCCTCGTAGGTGATCGTTCCGTGAACGCGGTACCGGGCCGGACCCTGCGGACCGCAGCCGGCGATGGCGAGGGCCGCCCCGAGGAGCAACGCGGCCCGCGCCACGGGAGGCCCTCGCCTACCGCGCCGCGGAGTGCCCGCCCGAGGGTCGGGTGCCGTGATTCGCATGGTCGTCTGTCTCCAATGCCGCACGGCAGCTCTAAGGACCTTCGTGGAGCAGCGTGCGGCGAGATCGCCTGGGGGCCGTCGTGTCGGCGGCGGGCCGCGTGCCGCCCGTGGCCTCCAGCCGCGCGAGCACGGCCCGTTTCCCCGCCCGTACGTGCTCCTGGATGATCGTCGCCGCGGCGGCCGCATCGCGATTGGCGAGGGCGCGGATGAGCCTTCGATGGCTCCGCCAGGTGAGCACGGCCGCGGAAGCCGTGACCAACTTCGGGACGCGGCTCAGCGGCGAAAAGCCGAACGCCAGCAGCTTCATGTCGGCCGCGATCTTCGAGAGCCACCTGTTCCGCGATGCCTGAAAAACCACCTCGTGGAAGTGGCGGTCGTTCTCGAGCCATTCCGTCATCTGGTGGATGTTCGCGTGGCCATCCGCGGACTCGGCGATGGCCCGAATCAGCCGGAAGGAGTCGTCGGCGATGGCCCTGAGTTCGGCGATTTCGGCCGCGGTGGCGTGCTCCGCTGCATGGGATGCGGCGACGGGCTCGAGAGCCTCGCGAACGTCGTAGAGTTCCGCCAGCTCCTGTCGTGAAATCCGGCGGACGAACGCGCCTGCGCCGGGCACGTATTCGACGAGCCCTTCGCTGGCCAGGCGGGTGACCGCCTCGCGGATCGGCGTCATGCTCACGCCGATCTCCTCGGCGAGCTTGCGGTTCACCAGCTGCGTTCCAGGCTCGAGGCGGCCCTGAACGAGCATCTGGCGAAGTTCGTCGTAGGCCTTGCGGCCGAGCGTCGTGATCACGGCGTGGACGACCCCCCTGAGTGGCGATTTTCCGTGTTATAACACATGCGTTCGCCGTCGACCACAGGTTGCGAGGCGACGTGGTCGGGGTGTTCGTCGAGTGGCGGGCTCCTTTACAACAGCGATTCGGATCGAACCATTCCTGCCGGAGGGGACCCATGCCCGAACTGATTGCCGCCACCCATTCCCCCTTCGACGCCGCCGGAGCGCTGATGCTCTCCGCGGTGCCGCGGCAGGCCGCGCACCTCGCCGCCGCCGGGATTGACGGCGTGTTCATCGGCGGGACGACCGGCGAGTCGCTCTCGCTGACGGTGGCGGAGCGGATGGCGCTGGCTGATGCGTGGCTGGCCCCGGCCCGAGAGCACGGGCTGCAGCTCATGGTCCACGTGGGCTCGTCCACCGTGGCCGACGCCGCCACCCTCGCCGCCCACGCCGACAGGCTCGGGGTGGACGCGATCTCCGCCATGGCCCCCTCCTACTTCAAGCCGGCCACGGTCGCCGATCTCGCCGCGTCCCTTGCCGAGATCGCCGCCGCCGCCCCGGGCACCCCCTTCTACTACTACGACATCTCGCCCCTCACGGGCGTCACGCACAGGTCGAGCGAACTCCTCGAGCGTCATGCCGCCCTGATTCCCACGCTCGCAGGGGTGAAGCACTCCTCACCCGACATCGTCGACTTCGAGCGGTGCGTGGCGGTTGGCGGCGGCCGCTTCCGGATCTACTGGGGATGCGACGAGGCGCTCGTCGCGGGCCTCGCGCTCGGGGCGGCCGGTGGCATTGGCAGCACCTACAACTTCGCGGCCCCGCTCGCCCGCGAGGTGATGGCGGCGTTCGAGGCTGGCGACATGCCCCGGGCCCGCGAGTTCCAGATGCGGACCGTGCAGCTCGTCGACGTGCTCGCCGCGCACGGCTACCTCCGCGCGGCGAAGGC
>CAIKWU010000334.1 GCA_903831155.1 uncultured Planctomycetaceae bacterium
ATGATGTTGTTCTCGATCACGAACTGCCCCTGCTGCCGCTGCAGGTTCTGATCGCCGACCTTGGCCCCGTTCACGCTGGGGGTGGAGAACGCGGGGATGAGGCGGTCGTTCGTATCGAACGTCTGGAAGACGCCCACGGGCGACGGAGTGGTGTACTCCGTGCCGCGGCGGATCTCGAGCTGGTAGTTGCCCTGCAGGACCTGCGCGTCGGCGCCCGACGTGCCGATGTCGAAGAAGGAGGTCTGGTCCACGCTCGCGGCCGTCACCATCTCGCCGCGCTCCGCGAAGCCGACCATGAGATCGTCGACGTAGAAGCCCTCGTAGTCGTTGTTCTGACCCCGGGTCGCGCTGCCGAAGTCGCCCGTGGTGTTGGCCAACGCCTGTTGGATGCCGAGCGGATCATTCGGGTCGGGCACATTGTTGAGGCGGTCCGTGCCCGTGCCATCCACGAACGTGACGATATCGTTGGCCGCCAGGCTCACGGGCGTGTCGAGATCGACCTCGTTCGTCGTCGGATCGACGGCCACGACCGTGCCGAGCAGCGTGCCGTCGCGGCCCACCATGGTCAGCCCGGGGAACAGGTTCGACACGTCGCCCACCCCGACGAGCGTCGCAGCCGTGACGGGGGCCGCCACGACCTTGCTCGTCCGCCAGGCATCCTGCGTGTCAAACTCACCGGCCGTGTGGAAATCGAACCGCAGGCGGACGTCGCCCTCGCCGGCGTAGTCGCCGAGGTCGATCCGTGCCTGCCGCCAGCCGGAGGTGTCGAAGAGTTCCTGAACCTTCTGGTTGCCGTAGGACGTGATCCGCGACGACGCGGTCGCCGTGACCGGCAGCTCCCCGTTCTCGGTGTTGACCGAGGATCGAGCCTGGTTGTTGGTGGCGACGAGTTCCCATGTCAGGCCGCCGTCGACCGACACGAGCACGCGGGCGCTGTCCCGCATCTCGTTGATCTTGCCCGAGGCGTTCTGGGTGTCGAGCCAGTAGTTGAAGTACAGCGTCGGCTTGTCGGTGTAGGCGTAGCCGGCCAGGCTGAACGCGTTGGTCACCAGGCTGCCATGGGCGCCGCCGGGCACGTTGTAGTTGTTGCCGATCGATGTGTAGGGATTCGAGGAGAGATCCTGCTGCCAGTTGTTCTCCACGACGCCGTGCTGGCCGTTCACACTCGCGTAGCCGCCGTACGTCGGATTCCCGGCCTGCCACTGCTCGAACCCGAAGTACATGCTCGTCCCGCCGGCCGTGCCGGAGGTGCGAATGTCGTCCGGCGAGGCGTTGATCCCGTGCCCGGCGTCGCTCCTACGCCGTTCGGTCGGGTGCCAGAGGTTGACGTCGAGTGTCGAGAAGGCGAGGCCGGTGGCTCCGCCCACGCCGGAGCCCACTTCGGTGTCACCGGCGACACCGTCGGCATCGGCATCGAACACCGGCTGCAGCACACCGGTCGTGTCGAGGGCACGCAGCGTGCCGCCGACGTCGATCGTGAACAGCATGTTGGCGAAGGCGCCTTCGCCGAGGTTCTGCGGGCCGACCGCCATGCCGCGGAACTCCACGCCCGGGAGCGGGTCGTCGATGCCGACCGTCGTCGGATCGAGGTCGATCAGCGTGGCGGCCCCCGAGCCCGGATTGATCGTGAAGAAATAGCCGTTGGAATCAACGCCGTACAACTGGCCGCCGAGGAACGCCATGCCGTGAACGACGCCCAGGCTGCCACCGGCGTCCTGGATGAAGCCCTTGAAGCCCCACGGCTGATTCTGCTGGATCTTCGCGTTGGCGTTCGCGGGATTGCCGCGGTACAGACGCGACACGCCTCCATCGCGGACCGAGAAGTAGAGGTTGTCGTAGTCCTGAACGCCGGTCCGCTGCCAGGCAATCGCATCGACCGTGTCGGTCGTCACCTGCTCCGGGGCGGGCGGATCGGTCACGTAGGTGTAGTCGATGCTCGCGATGTTCACGCCGCTCCGCGGGATCACGGCATCCCACGTGATGGAGATGGTGCCGAGCACGGAGTTCACATTCCCAACGACCGGCGAGGGGAATCCGGGCGGGACGCTCACCGGCGTGAACGTCAGCCCGCCGCCCAGCGCACCCTGGAAGGTCCACGTCGCCGTCGCCGTCGGCGAGCCGGCCGGGAAGGCTCCGGTCAGCTCCAGAGTGCCCTGGACCGTGGCATCCACGACGTTCTGGTTGGCAAGGGTAAACGTGGTGCTGGCGGAGGCCCCGGCGCCCTGCGGGGTGATGTCCACCTCGTTGGCAACCTCGGGCGTGCCGGCATTCGGATCACGATTCGGGATGTTGTCGTCGCCGAGCGTGGTCCGCGTGCCTGTACCCGTGTCGATGCGGTCGAGCCGGCCCGCCTGGTCGGCGGCATTCCGCACGCCCGCATAGGCCCAGAGCGATCCGTCCGACCGCATGATGATGTCGCCGATCGACGTGGCGGGGCCATAGTCGTTCTCGATCGTCGTCTCGATTCCGCCCCGCATCGGATCAGCCGTGACGAGGCTCTGGCCCCGCGACACGAAGAGGGTCACGTCGGAGAGCACGAATGGCGTGACGTTGACCGTGAGGGTGGTGCCGTTCGTGGCATCGATGATCGACTCGCTGCCCGCCGGTCCGACGCGATCCTCGACCACCTTGTCGAGCGAGCTGATCGGCTCGAGGCGGATCAGGCTGTTGAGGGCACTGCCCACGAACGTGGCGTTGAGGGCCTGCGGCAGCCGCTCGTTGGACGAGACGGCCACGTAGTAGCGGACCTGGTTCGCGGCGTTGGGCGCCGCCGTGGCGCCGCCGTTCTTGTAGTCGGTGGCTCCCGAGGGGAGGCCGGCAGGCAATCTGGTCGTGCCGATGAACGGATCGAGCTTGCCGACCGAGCCCCGCGAAAGGTCGTCGAAATCGTTGCCCTGGCCAACTCCCGGCTGGTCGTCGGTGATGTCGGAGTCGCGACCAACGTAGATCAGCTTGCCCGTGTCGTCGAACACCGAGATCGTCAGATCGCCGCGGAAGCCGTCGCCGTAGTCGAGGTCGAACATCGTGGCCCAGCCGCCGGCCTTCGAGATTCCGCCGATGCTCTGCACACCCTCCGCGTTGAGCGCGAAGGTGTACCAGTCGATGTCGGCCTCATTGCTCATGTTGCCCGAGACACTGATCGTGTTGCGGTCGCTCTGCAGCAGGTTTCCGACGTACTGGGCCGTCCCGTAGGTGCCGTTGTCGTCGGTCGAGTTCTCGCCCGTCTCCCCCACGAGGTTCGAGTTCCGGGGCAGGCCCTGGACGTCGATCGCCGTCGTGGCGAACCGCAGGTCGGCGTAGCGGACCGTGGAGCCCGGCTTCTCGTCCTGCTGCCGCAGCCGCACCCGCAGTTCGTACCGGCCGCTCGTCGCCCCACCCGACGCGTTCGCGACCGTCGCCTCATACTCCGGCAGCGTGGTCGCCGTCACCCCGCCGTTCGTGGCCGTCGTGGTCACCGGCTCGTACTTGGCCTGGCTCCGCACCCGCACGAAGTACTGCTGCACGGTCCCCTGCGTGCCTGGCAGGATCACCCGCATCCCGGCGTCCTTCGGGTTCTGCGAGTAGAAGTCGCCGCCCCGCCAGGCATCCTTGGCAAGAGCCTGCGCGGCTCCGGCCGTCGCGGCCGAAAACACCCCTGGCTGGTACGCATAGCGGGTTTCGATCGCGGTGATGCCCGCCGTGCCCTCGAACTGCAGCGTGAGCTCGCCGGTCGCGGCGTTGAAGGTGCCGCCGATCACCGCGGCGGTCGGGGCGATCGCCGCGCCCATCCGGTCCGCACCGAGCACGTTGTGGATGCTCACGCCCCCCGCGGCATCCACCTCGAACGTGTGGAACGCGACCGGGAACAGGCCGCCCAGGTCGTAAATCGTGCCGGTCAGCGAGCCAGACGTCACCCCGCCGTGGGCAAGCTGGTAGGTGACCGTCGAACCCCCGACGAGATCGACCTGGATCTCACCCTGCACGACCACGCCCTCGGCCACGGAGTCGACCGACCGAGCCAACACGCGGCCCGACGCATCGAGGAGCTCTACGATCGAGTCGAGGCTGCCCGACGTCTTGTCGACGTCGATCCAGACCTCCGACCCCGCATAGCCGCTGAACTGGTAGACGTCGACGTCGGTCGGTGTGTCGGGGGAGACAAAGCCGTGCACCTCGAAGCCGAGACGGCGGTTCTCGTCGCCCGACTTCTCCTGGGCGCTCTCCCACGTGTTGGTGGCAGTGGCGAAGTTCGGGGCCAGCGTGCCGAGTGGCTGGGCCGTCGAGGTCGTCTCGTTGGTGCCCACGCCACCGGTGATCGCCCGCTCCGATTCGACGAAGATGGAGACGTTGCGGTCGTTGGAATACGGCAGGAACTTCAGGCTCCGCCAGTCGCCAGCCGCGGGCGTGGTGGCGGTGCCATTGTTGTTCGTGTCCCTAACGATGTTGCCGAGCGGATCGAGGCTCGCCCCCACGCTGTCGTCGCGGAGTGAGGTCACAATCACCGGGAAGCCCGGCTGGCCGATGACCTGCACCGTGCCGCCGACGCGGTCGTCGATGTCGAGTCCGTGGCCCGCGGCGGTGATGCCCGCCGTCGCGCCGAGCATTTTCACCACGAGACTCTGGTCGGCCTTGCTGAGCAGCCGCAGCCCGGTCGTGGAGTGCAGGTTCTTGACGATGATCTCGCTGGTGACCACCTGAGCGATGTCGGTGTCGTCCCAGACGCTTTCCACCGTGATCTCCTCGCCACGGATCACCATGCCCGCGGTCGCGGAGGTGGCGGAGGTGTAGGCGAGACGGTTGTCGCGGACCAGCGGGCCGAAGTTGGCGTCGTAGGCCGAGACCCGGGCGATACCCCCGGTCACGCGGCCCGTGTCGGGCCGCACGGCGTCGGTCATCGAGTTGGCATTGATGCTCACGACCGCGCCGGAGTTCGCGCGGAAATCGTTGCCGATGATGATCGGCTGGGCGCCGCGAACGAACACGGTCGCGGCCGCATTGCCGCCTCGGCCGGTGCGATCCGTGGTGGCCTGACCAGAGGCGTTCTGCTCGACACGGCTGTTGGCCAGCCGCAGGTCGGCCTGATGGGCCTCGATCACGTTGAACGAATCGAAGGCCCCCTCGATGGGCGTGGAGCCGCCGCCGAAGGCGATGTAGGCGTTGTCGATGCTCGCCTTCGCTCCGGCATTGAGCATGAAGCCGCCCCAGTCGCCCGCCGCGACGGTGTCGGGGAGGTTGCCGTTGGTGTCGAACGTGCCCCCCGCACCGAACCGGTTGTCGCCGAGGCTCGTGAAGATGACGCGGTTGTTCGGCAGCCCCTCCGCGATCACCTGGCCCATCCCCCGGTCGACCTCGATCCGCGCGCCCCGCAGTTTCACCACCACGCCGGGATCGATCGCAAGCCGGCCGCTCTGCCGGGCGCGGGTCGTACCCAAAGCATCGACGTAGTAGCCGCCCGCCCCACCGTTGACGACGAGGTTCTCCTGCAGCACGTAGACCACGTCGGTGCTCTTGAAGCGGGCAGGCACGTCCAGCGTCTCGAGCGGCCGGCCGAAGCCGGTGTCGATCTTCACGAACACGCCGTTGATGGAGTTGCCCGTGATCCGGTTGCCACGGATCTCCGGCCCGACCCGGCCATCAGCCTCCTCGAAACTGTTGGGGGTGGCGGCGATCGCCGCGTTGGCGCTATTGGTGATCGTGTTGAACGCGATCGTGGGCCGGGTGCCCTCCACCTGGATCGGCGAGAACGACGCCAACTGCGAATCGACGCGCACCTGGCCGCCGCCAAAGGTGAATCGGGCCTGGTTGACCGTGTTCACGAAGGCATTGCCGGAGGCCACGTCGGAATCCTCACGGAACACGACCCCGCCCCACTGGCCACCGGTGGCGGCCGGCCCGAAGCCGTCGGAGTCCCCGCCGACCGAGTCGTCGTGATACGAGGTGAGCACGACGTTCGCGGCGGGCGTGCCCAGCACCTGGAGCGAGGCATTGGCCCGCGACACGAGCTGCGACGAGCTGCCCACGTCGATGTTCGCCCCCCGGAACTTCAGGATCGCGCCGGAATCGATCATCACCGTGGCGCCCGCGGGCACGTTGAAGTCGACACCGTCGGGCAGCGGACGGCCGTTCAGATCGGTGCCGATGAGGTAGGGGACGTTCGCCGTGTTGCCGACGACGCGGAGGATCCTTCGGGTGCCAAAGTTGTCGAGCGCCGCCTTGATGGTGTTGTAGGGCTTTTCCGGCGTGCCGTTGCCCCCTGCCGCGGCGGTCTTGCTCACGAACACCGTGTTGCCAAGGCCCGCGGTGCTGAACCAGAACTTGAACGTGCCCCCTTCGGCGCCATCGCGGTCACCGTCGATCGCGGTGCCGGAGAGGTCGACGATCGAGTTGGCCACCGTCGACGAGGGGGTGAAGCCGAGCCGCAGCTCGTAGGCACCGTCCGTGCGTCCACCCGCGCCCGAGTCGCTCACCTCGGGGTTGATGTCGGTGTTGCCGACGCTCGTCACCGCGATGAAATACGTTCCCGCCTGCAGGTCGAGGCCCACGAAGGAATCGCGGCCGTAGTAGTCGTCGTTGCGGGCCACCAGCGTCCGCACGGTGCGACCGTTGACCACCTCCTGCCGGTAGAGCGACAGCACGCTGTCGAGCGTGCTCGTGATCTGCTCGCCAGGGCGGGCCACCACCGTCTCCGCCGTCAGCCGGCCGGCGTCGGCGAGCGTGAAGCGGTAGAGGTCGATATCGGTGCCATCCGGCTGGTAGAACTGCCGGATGTGGTTGATGTCGTAGTCGCCTGGGAAGACGGGCTCGCCAGGAAGCCCGGCCCCCATCACGCATGGCACGTCGTAGGCGTGCTTCAGGCCGAGCGTATGGCCGATCTCGTGCATCGCCACCTGGAACCAGGCGCCGCCATACTCGCTGGCGCCCCAGTTGTCGGTGGAGTCCATGATCGCCAGACCGGCGAGAGGGTTGGCCTCCGGATCGCCAAGAGACGCCAGGCCGGCCGGGGCCGTCGAGATCGTCGGGTCGAGCGCCCGCATGTCGCCGGTCACGACCGTGATCCCGCCCGCATCCGTCTCCACGAAGCGGATGCCCGTGTAGAGGCTGTAGAGCTCGAAGATCTCGCGGGTCCGCTGCTTCTGGGCCTCGGTGATCGCGTTCTGCAGGGGATTGCCCTGTGGATCGTCGCCGTAGTACGACTGGAAGTTGTATTCCACCACCTTGATGCCGGTGGCCGGATCGACCGTGGCGAACGGCGAGCCGTGGGAGCCGCTGTCGCCGTCGTTTTCCCGGTGGCCCGGCTCCTCGAGCGGGCCGTTCTGGCTGGGAATGGCGAGATCCCCCGCCGGCGTGGCGATCGTGGGCCGCACCGTGATCTCGCCGCTCACCTTCGCCCCGGCGCCCGTCAGCGTGCCGAGATTCTGGGCGGTCGAGAAGCTCGAGTTGCCGCTGATCACGACGTCGTCGGTCTCGAGAACCGTTGCGGCCGCAGGCAGCGAGCCCGCACCCCCCACCTCGAGCCGGAACGTCCGACCGCCGACGAACTGCTTCTCGAATCCGAGCGTGGCTCGACCGAGCGTGGCGTCGTAGACGACGGTCCGCGGATACACAGCCGCGGTGACGTCGTTGCCGGCGGCGTCCATCTCGTAGAGCCGGTAGAAGGCCGGATTCTGCGCCGACGTGGCCAGCAGCGGATCCTCGGCATTGAAGTAGACGTGGATCTGGCGGCGGTACTGCGCCACCGTCAGCCCGTTGTTGACGGTCGGCTGCGGCACCACCGCCGTCACGAACGCGCCGAGATCGAGCCGCACGTCGAAGCTCGTGGCGTTGGCCGATCCGTTCGCGGCCGACCCGAGCCCCGCGCCGACCGTGATCCGGTAGGTGTCGTCCAGGAGCGTGTCCGCGAACCGCAGCACCACCTGATTCTGGTTCGGCGCGTCGTCCACCATGACGCTGCCCGGCACGATGGCGACGTCGTTGCCGTTGCCGAAGGCGTCGCCGGCGCCGCCGCTGCGGATCACGGAGATGGCCCCGAGCGTCGCCGGGTCGATCTCCACGCCCGGGCCGAACCGCAGGACGATCTGCTGCGGCGCGTCGTTGAGCTCCACGGTTCCGGGGCTCACATCCTTGACGTAGAACGGCGTGGCGCTCTCCGCATAGGCGGCCACGAGGTCGAACGCCATCACGCGGCGCTGCTCGAGCTGCTCCACCTGATGCCAATCGCGCCGCTCCCTGCGCTTCACCGGCCTGACGGCCTTCCGCCTGCCCTGGCGGTCGAAGAGATCATGAACGGACGTGATCCACGAAGACATGATGATGGTTTCCGCGCAGAAGTTCCCGACAAACAGACCGCGACCCGCCTGCCCGCCCCGGACCGGGGGCCGAACCGCCCCCCTGACCGAGGCTCATGGATTTGATCGGATGGTCGCCTTTGGGCGAGTTACCAAAGAGACGACCGAACCTACCATTCCCCAAAATCAAGGACAACGAACGGGCACGCCGCCGTCAGGGTCGCCGCAAATCCCCGGGAATCACGGCGATTCCCGGCGGTCACGGTGGCGGAAGGAGACGTCGCGAGGCGTCTCGCCCTAACCCGCAGAGTCAACTACGTCGCACCCCCCGCCGGTGTTCGCGCGGGTGAAGCGGATGTCGAGTGTCCGCAGGTGGGTGTGCAGGCCGGCGTCCTGGATCGGGAGGATGTGGGCCGGGTGTCCCGACTCGTTGTGGTGGGAGTGCCAGAGGCCCGGCGGCGTGACGAACACGGCGTGGGGATGCCAGTCGTACCGCTTCCCGTCGGCCACCCTCCCCTCCTTGTCGAGCGTGCGGCCCACCAACGTGTAGCAGCCGGGCTTGCAGTCGACGACGAGGTCGACCGCCACCGACTGGTGCCGGTGCGGGGCCTGAACCGCTCCCACCGGCAGGAGCCCGAACATCGCCCAGAGGACGTGCGTGATCGTCATCGTCTGGGGAAAGAGCCGGTTGCCGAGCAGCACGCTCAGCCGGTTGGCCTGGGCGCTCGAAGGGTCGTGGACGACGGCCTCGAGAGCCTCGAGGATCGCCGACCTCCGGTAGACGGTGGGCTGGAACCTCGGCACCCTCGGTGCGGCCCCGAGGTAGCGGAGAAGCGGCTCGTCGTGCACCCAGTAGAGGGCGGCGTCCTCGGTGGCGGTGTGCGTGGCGGGCCCCCCCGCCGGCAGCGTGAACAGGTCGCCGGCGTGCCACGCGAACTCGCCGCCGTCGGCCAGCCGCGTGGTGCCGCCACCCCGCATCACGAAGAAGAGTTGGCTCGTGGCATTGGCCTCGGTGGCATGCGCCTCGCCGGGGCAGACGTGCACGAAGTTGGCGCAGAGACCGGGAGTGGTCGCCGGGCCGACGAGGCCCATCGCGACGCTCGAGTCGAGGGGCAGCGTCCGCGTGGGTCCCCGCTCGTGCAGTTCGGCCCCCCACGAGGCGCCAGGCACGCCGCCGAGCGTGCCGTCGGCGATGGGATTCGAAGCGTAACGGTAGTCATGGTACCGAGCCCACTCGGTGAACCGGTCGTCTGCGGGCGCGGCGGCCATGGGCTGCTCCGAAGGAGGGGCGTGCGTTACTTCAGGTCGGCGGGCTTCACGCCCTTCCTGAATCCGTTGTTCCTGAACGGCGACGGCTCGAAGGATCCCACGATCGCCACCTCGGCCTTCTCGGGGATGCGGTCCTCGAGGCCCGTCGCCCAGTAGCAGGCGTTGACGAGCAACCGGCGGAAGCCCTCCGAGAGCATGTCCTGGGA
>CAIKWU010000335.1 GCA_903831155.1 uncultured Planctomycetaceae bacterium
AGTGGGTGGCCTTCGACTCGGTCATCGGGAAGATCACAGCCCCGTTCGAGCGGATCTTCGGCTTCACGCTGCTCGGCACGAGCCTCGTGCAGCAGATCAACCGGTTCCCGTTCGGCTTCAACCCGAACACCTTCTGATCCGCGCCTGACGTAACGCCAGTTGCTACAATCTGAGCAGAGTGCACCAGGAGAGACGCCATGACGCGAGCATTCGGATCGATGACCTTGGGACTGGTGGTGGCCGCCGTGATCGCCGTGCCGGCCGCTGCCCAGGGTGGCCGGGAACTGCCGTTCTCTCAGCAGTACCGCCGCCCAGCTATCAGCCCCTACAACCAGTTGAACACCTTCGGCTCGAACCCGCTTTTGATGCAGAATGTCTACCAACAGCAGATTCAGCCGCAGGTGCAGCAGCAACAGCAGCAGATCGAGCAACTGAGGCAGGGGAAGCAGGTTCAGAAGCTGCAGAATCAGGTGCAGCAGATCGGCCGGGACACCACGGGACGGCAGGTCGACGAGTCGATCCGGGCCACCGGCCATCGGGCGACCTACATGAACTACTCGCACTTCTACCAAGTGCGGTAAGCCGCGGCGGAGCACGGGCAGACCTCATCGCTTGCGTGATCGAGAACCTGCCAGAAAGCCGAGTCGTGCAAGCGGCACGGACGCACCACCATCCACCTCAGCCTGATGCCCTCACGGAGAGGCAGTGAGTTGCTGGTACCGCGCCGCGGCCTTTCTGGCGGCGGGAACAAGGCCGGCCCTCTGCCAGCCGCGGATCGCGAGATCGAGGGCCGTGACTGCCTCGTTGATGCGGCCGTCGCTTTCCGCCCGTCCCGCGAGCTTCTCCGCCACCTCCGCGAAGGCGGCCGCCCGCTGCGGTGCCAGGAGCCTCACCGGGATCTCCTTCAGCGACCGGAGTTCTTCGTCGATCGCATCGAACTCGTAGGTGGCCGAGGCCTGCAGGATCGCACGGTCGACCGCGGCGGCGTTGCCCGAAGCCACCGCCATCCGCCTCGCCTCCGCCAGCATCAGCCATTTCACGGCCCGATCGGCCTCGGCGGCCGCCTCGTCGATCAGGACATCGGCGAGCACCGCGGCCCCGGCCGACGTTCGGCCGCGGGCCAGAACCCCCGGATAGCGGGCCTCGAACTCCTCGCGGGCATCGATCAGCTCCCGGGCCGACGGCGGACCGTCGATCATGGCCGCATCGGGGAACTGCCGCACCCCGAGCCGGGCCGGGGCGGCATCCACAGCCGGCGGCTCATCCGCCACGGCCGGAACCGCGAACACAAGCACGAGGCACGTTAGACGCAGCATGCTTGCAGCGTATCCGACGTCCGGCACCCGAGCCAGCGCCGGGGGCTGATCAGCCCCCGTACAAGCCCAACGCCGTAAGGCGTGGGGCGAACCCAAGCAGGGGCCAGAGCCCAGCACGATCAGCCCGCGGCCTCACGGCCGGTCGGCTTGCACCGAGTGAAGCCTTACTTCGCCGCGGCCAGCTCCGCCTTCTTTCGCTCTTCCACGATTTCCTTCTGGATGTTGCCCGGCGTGGGCTTGTACTTCGCGAACTCCATCGTGAACACGCCCTGGCCCTGCGTCATGCTCCGCAGGTCGGTCGAGTAGCCGAAGGTCTCGGCCAGCGGCACCTCGGCGATGATCGTGGACGTGTTGCCCACGGTCTCGGTCGAGATGATCAGGCCGCGACGCTTGTTGAGCTCGCCGGTGACCGCACCCTGGAAGTCGGCGGGAACCTCGACCTCCATCTTCATGATCGGCTCGAGCAGCACCGGCTTGGTGTTGAGGAACGCCTCGCGGAACCCGGCCCGGGCGCAGACCTGGAAGGCCATGTCGCTGGAGTCGACGTCGTGGTACGAGCCGTCCTCCAGCGTCGCCTTCACGCCCACGATCGGGAACCCGGCGATCGGGCCCTTGTTGAGCACCGCGAGGAAGCCCTTCTCGACCGACGGGATGTATTCCCGCGGCACGCGGCCGCCCACGACGGCATCCTCGAACACGAAGTTCTCGGT
This sequence comes from uncultured Planctomycetaceae bacterium, assembly GCA_903831155.1. GTDB lineage: Bacteria > Planctomycetota > Planctomycetia > Pirellulales > UBA1268 > QWPN01. Next base: position 2,027 of record CAIKWU010000335.1, read on the forward strand.
GGCGTCCTCGGGCAGCGGCTCGAGGTGGCCGATGATGTGGGCATACTGGCCCGAGCCGCCCGTCTGCTTCTTGTGCTTGTAGTCGTAGGCCGTGCCCTTCGTGGGGGCCTCGCGGTAGCTCACCTTCGGGGCGCCCACCGTGACCTCGACCTTGTATTCCCGCTTGATCCGCTCGACGTAGATGTCGAGATGCAGCTCGCCCATGCCGGCGATCAGCGTCTCGCCCGTCTCCTCGTCGGTGAACACTCGGAACGTGGGATCCTCGCGAGTGAACCGCTGCAGGCCCTTGCTGAGCTTGTCGAGGCCGTCGCGGTTGGTGGGCGTGATCGCCATCTTGATCACCGGCTCCGGCACGAACATGCTCTCGAGCGTGCAGTACTTCGCGTCGGCGGAGTAGGTGTCGCCGGAGGCCGCATCCACGCCCATCACGGCCACGATGTCGCCCGCCTCGGCCGAGTCGATCTCCTCCCGCTTGTCGGCGTGCATCCGCACGATGCGGCTGAACCGCTGCTTCTGGCTCGTGCGCTGGTTGATGTAGGCCTCGCCCTTCTTGAGCGTGCCCTGGTAGAGCCGCATGAAGGTGAGCTGACCGAAGGGGTCGTCGACGATCTTGAAGGCCATCGCCACCAGCGGCTTCTTCGGCTCGGCCTCGAGGTCGAACTTCTCGTCGGGGTTCGTCCAGTTCTTGGCGATCACCTTCCGCTCGAGCGGATTGGGCAGGTAGCGGACCACCGCGTCGAGCAGCGGCTGCACGCCCTTGTTCTTGTAGGCCGAGCCGCAGAACACCGGCGTGATGGTCTGGTTGTGGACGGCCGCCTTCGTGACGGCGTGGATCTCGTCCTCGGTGGGCTCCTCCTCGGAGAGGAGCTTCTCCATCAGCGAGTCGGAATACATGGCGAGGTCTTCGAGCATCTGATGCCGCGCGGCCTTCGCCTTGTCGGCGTAGTCGGCCGGGATCGCCTCCTCGCGGACGTGCTCGCCGTTGTCGCCGTCGAAGTAGATCGCCTTCATCCGCACCAGGTCGATCACGCCCTGGAGCTTGTCTTCCTTGCCGATCGGGATCTGGTAGGGGATGGCATGGCAGCCGAGCTTGTCCTTGAGCTGACCCACGACTCGGTCGAAGTTGGCGCCGGTGCGGTCCATCTTGTTGACGAACGCCAGCCGCGGCACCTTGTACCGCTTCATCTGGCGGTCGACCGTCATCGACTGGCTCTGCACGCCGCCCACGGCGCAGAGCACG
>CAIKWU010000336.1 GCA_903831155.1 uncultured Planctomycetaceae bacterium
CATGGCGAGCGTCGGGTTGTAGCCCGGATCCCCTGGAAAGAGCGTCGTGGAGTTGCTCGCGAGCGAGCGGGCCGCCGGATCGAACACCCGCACGTCGAAGGCGATCACGTTGGTGAGGATCACGTCTTCCCAGACGCGGTCCGTGCTGTCGAACGTGGCCTCAGGTCGCATGCGAAACGATCCGTCGGTGAACAGTTTGTAGGGGAACAAGCCTGTACGAAGCGAGGACGTGCCGGCGAGGAAGCAGCGGTTCTCCCGCTTCGTGAGGTCACCGAGGGAGTTGGGGACGGCCGCTCCTCCCTCGAGCCGCAACGACAGGTCATACACCGGCGTCGGCCGCGACTGGCCGAGTTGGGAGGGCACCGTGAGGCTTCCAGGGGCGATCGTGTTGCCGTTGGCGAAGAACGGCGGCCGGCCGGCATAGCCAACCACCAGCAACTGCCGGCGGTAGAGGTTGTAGAGCGTGGTTCCTGCGACCGGCTGTGTGCCGGCGGGCCTGCAGAACCAGGCGACCTCGGCACAGGGCGACTCCACGGTGCCGGTCTCGTAGCGGCCGCTGAAGGAGCCCGCGGCGGCGCGCGTGGTGAAGAGGAGAATGTCGTCGGTGTCGCCCTCGAGGTTCGAGGTCAATCCACCGCCGGGGATCGAGTAGGCGGCGTAGGGCGTGACCGAGCCGCCGGCCGTGATGGCCCGGGTGACGTCGCCAAGCGGACCCTCCTGGATCTCCAGGTAGCCCGAGTCGGATTCGGGCTGGACCCACGGCACGGGATCGACCGTCAGGCCCGCGAGATCCTGGCGAAGCTGCCAGGCCGTGGTCCGCATCCGTCCGGAAAGTTCGATCGTCGTCTGGCTGTCGTTGAACGTCCTGCTGAAGAGCGAAAACAACTGGGCGACGGCGCCCATCACGACAAGCGAGATCGTGGCCGCGATCAGCAGTTCTGTGAGGCTGAAGCCCTGGGGGCATCGCCCGTGGTTGGCGCAGCGGGTGTGTGTGGCGGGCATGGCGTCAGTCCAGGAACCGCTGGAGGCGGACGGTGTCGCGGACGTTGAGCGTCTCGCCGCGGGTGAAGCCGACCGGAATGGAGCGGTCGACGATCGCGAACATCCGGCGATAGACGGGCGCCGATGCTGCGGGCGATGTGTCCGTGATCCGGAGCGTGATCCAGACGGCGAACACGTGCGAGCGGACCGTGGCATCGTTGGAGAGCCGGATCGCCCGGGCATAGCGGAAGAACTCGTTGTTGTTCCGGGCAGGCAGGGCGGCATCCTCCGGCTCGTAAAACACGCCCGTGCCCGACTGCTGGAGGGCGAGCATGTCGCCCATGCTCCTGGCTGATTGTCCGGCGAGGAACGGGTTCGTCCCGCCGTTCACGGAACCGGCGCCGGCACCGAGCAGGGCCTGCCAGACACCGTTGTCGAGCTGCGAGGGCGCGTTGTTGGGATTGGCGACGACGGTGTTGACGTTGATCCGACCCGGCTCCCGCCATCTCGGCAGCATGGTCGTGCAGACCTCCTCGTTCGTGGCGGTGGCCTGGAGCGTGGCGTTGTCGCCGATCCGCTGGGCTCCGCCGACGAATCGCGAGGGCACGTGCACGGCGTCGAGGATGAGGTTGCTCTTCTTGCGGGCCGGCGACGGCACCGTGCCGGAGGCCAGCATGAGGGACGCGTCGCCGGTGGGCACGAGCGCCAGTTCGGCGGCGCCGACGAAGGGCCGGTTGGGCCAGTGGAACCAGGGGATCTTCTTTGCGTAGACCGCGGGAGCCGTGTCGCCGGCGGCGCCGGCCGTCCACTGCCGACCCGTCCAGAAGGCGGCGTCATCGCGAATCTGCCTGGTGGCCGACGCCTGGTCGGCGGCGATCACGAGAGCGGCCTCGTCGACGGCGATGTAGGGATTGAAGGTGGCTTTCGTCGCGGTGGACTCCCAGGGCTTGCTTGGATCGGCAAGCCGCTCGAGAACCACCTTGCCAAGTCCCGGGGAGCCGGGCACGAACGTGCTCACGGGGATCGAGTTCACCCCGCCTCCCATCCCGGAGTCGGTCTGGACGCAGAGGTACTCGTTCGGCTTGAGGCGGCACTTGTTGGCGGCGCCGCCGGCGTTCTGGCTGGCGAAGGCGACCGTGGAGCCCGCCTGCCCCACGACGCGAAGCTGCCAGATCGAGTCGTTCCCCACATTCCGGGTGA
>CAIKWU010000337.1 GCA_903831155.1 uncultured Planctomycetaceae bacterium
ACGCCGGCTCTAGGGGCACCGGGCAGACCCTCGCTGAGTTCTTTGGGGCACCGGGCAGACCCTCGCTGAGTTCTTTTGGAGCACCGGGCAGACCCTCGCTGAGTTCTTTGGGGCACCGGGCAGACCCTCGCTGAGTTCTTTGGGGCACCGGGCAGACTCTCGCTGGGTTCTTTTGGGGCACCGGGCAGACCCTCGCTGAGTTCTTTTGGGGTACCGGGCAGACCCTCGCCAAGGGCGGAAGATGCTCACTTCCGCTGCCAGCGGTCGTCGGGGTCGAGCACCGTTTCGGGGCCAGGGCCGTCGAGCCAGACGCGGGCGTCGGCGTCGTTCTGCAAGAACGCGTCCCAGAAGGCGGTGGAGAGGGCGAGGATCGCGCGGTGATGGTTGGGGTTTCGGGGCTCGCGGTCGCCGGGCAGGGCACGATCCGTGAACGCCGAGTGCTCGGCATCGTGGAGGACGAGCTCGTAGCCGCGGCCTTCGGGAAGGGCGGGAAACACGGCGAGCCGGGACTCCATGGACTGGCCGCCGATTGCGGCGGTGTCTTTCGTGCCCGTCATCAGCAGCCAGGGGATCGCGACGTCGGCGAACGCGTCGCCGGGATCGCGCCGGCCCTGTGGCGTTCCCGGGCTCATGATCACCGCCGCCTTGATCCGCGGATCAGTGAATCGGCGGCCGATGAGCGGAAACGACTGGCCGGAGACGGCCTGCGTGGTCTGGGCGCCGAAGGAGTGGCCCGACATGCCCACGCGGTCGAGGTCGAGCCGGCCGGTCAGCGGATGACCCGGCTCTCGGTTCCATCCGTCGAGGGCGTCGAGTACGGCGGATACGTCCTGCACCCGCTGGCGAAAGCTTTCCAGGGACGCCGCCTCCCGCATCGCCGCCAGCCGCCGCGCCGGCGGAGCGTTTTTCCAGACCGACTCGTCGCTGCCGGGATGCTGGAGGAACACGGCTGTGTAGCCCCGCCTCGCCCAGTGACCGCCCAGATAGCCGCTGCCCGTTCGTGCCCCGCCGAGGCCGTGGCTGAAGAGCACGACGGGGTGGGCGGTGGCGTCGCCCGGCGGCAGGAACACCCGGATCGGCACGGTCCGGCCGCGGTGGTCGTCCCGGACGTCGAGATCGAGCGGCACGGCCCGCTCGCCTGCCGGCAGGGCGAGCGGATCGTAAGCCTCCGACGCGGCGGCGACGGATGCGAGGCAGCAGAGGATGGCGGCGATCACCAGCACGCACGAGCCTCCCGGGGAATACCGGTTGAACGGTGTGGAAGGATCGAGGTTTCGTCGCTCCTCGCAGACGCGACGCCCTCGTCAGCGCTTTCGCCGGCCTGCGGGCTTCTTTCCGGCGGCCTTCTTCTGCGCCGCCTTTCCGCCCGCCGATCGCGGCTTCTCGTCAGCGGCGGCGGCGTCCGGCTCGTCACCCTCGACCGTCGCGATGTTCGACCGCCGGCCCTTCGCCTTCGAACCCTTCCTGGACTCGGCCGTCCCGCCATCGGCCTGCCCCGGCATCGCCTGCGGCACGATGATGCAGTTGTCGCCGAGCTCGAGATCCTCCTCGTCCTGGATCGGCCGGCCACGATCGTCGAGCTTCACGTCGGCCTCGGCCGTCTTCTTCCGCGCGACGGCGAGCAGCTGCTCGTAGAGCTTGGCCCGGTCGAGGCCGTTGATCTGCGCCACGGCGGTCGCCACCTCCCCGAGGTACCGCAGGAAGATGGTTCGTCGCTGGCCCTCCTGCGCCACGCGGAGCCGCCGCCGCATGTACATGCCGAGCTTTCGGCCCACCGCCTGCAGCGCCAGCCGGATCTCCTTCTGGATCTCCGGATACGAGGCGATCGCCTCCTTCGACTCGCTCGTGAACGGCACCCAGACGCTCGCCACGTGCACCATCGCCGTCACGGGGCCGCTGGGGAGCCCGCCGCGTGACTGCGAGAGTCCGTAGGATCGCCAGTTGGTCGAGGTGATCGTCTGGGTCACGGCACAGGCGGCGGGCTGGAACTGCAGCGGCACGCGGTTGGCGTATCGCAGCACCGTCATGCTCGTGCCCTCGTCCACGCTCACGTCCTGCATCGCCGAGTAGAGGGCGTCGAGCTGCGGCTTCTTGAGCTTCGAAGGGCTCTGCCGCGGCGCGAGTTCGGCCTCCGCGAGAATCTTGTCGGCCGCCTCGCCCCCCATGCCGGTGAACGTGGTGGTGAGGAACTGCCGCAGGCTGCGGGCGTCGCTCTCGGAGGCGAGCTCACCGAGCCCCTCGCGGCTGATCTTCTGCGCCGCCACGCCGCCCCCGTAGGCGAGGGCCGCCTCGATCACGAACGGATTGCCCCGATACACGGAGGGCGGCCGTGTGGCCGCGGTGAAGAACTCGCCGGGCACGACCTGGCGGAGGCCGGCGAGCAGCCGCTGCTCGCCGATCGGCACGATGCAGTCGGTCGCCGGCGGCGGGATCTTCGTGTCCTGGATCGCCTTGAAGAGGGCGTCGGCCTCGCCGCGGCCGAGCTTCCCGGTGGTCACGCGGGTCGAGAGCTTGGCGATGTCGCAGATCTTCTTGGCCGTGCCGTGCGAGACCCGGGAGAACGACTGCGTGAGGAACTGGGCGAGCGTGATCTTGGGATGCTCCTGGAGCATCGTCACGAGCCGGCCGAGCTCCACGCCGTAGGGATGCGGCTTGATCTCCTTGGGCTCGGGGGGCAGGTCGTCGGTCGACCGCTCCAGGATCCGCTCGGGGCCGTCGGGCCCCTGGAAGTGGAGCCGGGCGTGGGGATTCGCGATCGCGGTCTGCTCGAGATACTCCTCGACGCTGCCGCGGCCCCGCTGGAACTTCGCCTCCATCTCGATCGTCACGCGGGTGCCGTGGTCGAGCGACTCGCCGCGATCGTTCTCGGCGACCCACTCGATCGAGTGCTTCTTCATCAGCTCCGCGCCACCCTTGCCGGCGGGGATGTCGACGCCGTCTCCCTTGCCGTTCAAGATCTCGGGCTGGTTGGTCTTGGTGTCGATCCGGAGTTCGGAGTAGTGGGCCGGGTGCTTGGAGTCGATCTTGGAGATGATCTTCACCGGCTTGCCCGTCGTGAGCACGCCGTACATGCCGGCTGCCGAGATGCCGATGCCCTGCTGGCCGCGGCTCATCCGTAGCCGGTGGAACTTGGAGCCGTAGAGGAGCTTGCCGAAGATCAGCGGGATCTGCTTGCTGACGATGCCGGGCCCGTTGTCCTGCACGCTCATCCGAAACCGCGTGCCCGCCTCGCCCACCTGCTCGATCCGCACCCAGATCTCGGGGAGGATGCCGGCCTCCTCGCAGGCGTCGAGCGAGTTGTCGACCGCCTCCTTCACGCTCGTGAGCAGGGCCTTGCGGGGCGAATCGAAGCCGAGGAGGTGGCGGTTCTTGGCGAAGAACTCGCTCACCGAGATGTCGCGCTGACCGGCGGCGAGGGCCTGGGCGGTGGCGCGCCGCTTCGTGGCCGGCTTCGTGGGGGCCGTGGTCTGGCCGTTCGTGGAGATCGACTCCTGCTGCTCGGCGGCCGCCGTCTTCGGCTGATCTGCCGCCGCCTTTTTCGAGCTCGGTCGTTTGGCTGTCTTGACCATGGGTTTTCCGGGGTTTTCGGCATCCAGACTGTGATTCCGGATGGCAGGCTTGGCAAGTGGGGAAGACTTTGCCGCCGAGGACGTCGGAGTATCGCGGGACGCGGCTGGCGGCGGAAGGTGTGCCTGTCGGGCAGAACCGGCATCCGTGGCATGAGCGGAGTGATGGGCAGGACGGGTTCCGGCCGAAGTTCCGGGTGCCGGGGTGATCCCGGCAAACGTTCGGCTCCGTCCACGAGGTGCTCCGATGCTGCGCGTCTGTTCCCCCCGATCCTGGATCCTCGCGGCGGTGCTGGTCTCCGAGATGGTCGCCGCGGTGTCAGCGTTTGCGATCCCGATCGACGGCGGTGTCGAGGGGCCCACGCCCGACGTCTTCTACAACTTCTACGTGCCGCCCGTCCCGGCGGGGGGCTATCCCGGCATGGGCGCGCAACTCTACGTGTCGCCGCGGCCGGTGCCGCCGCGGGTGGGGCACACGTGGATCACCTATCCGCCGTTCATGCCGCACGAGTTTCTCTACAAGCACCGCCGCCGCTACATCCGCCCCGCCGGCGTGACCGGCATGCGGACCGACGTGCACGCCTACTGGTATTGATCCCGGAGAACCACGCATCATGGACCGCCGTGCCCTGCCGGCTGCGCTCGTCGCCGGTGTCTTCGCCCTCGCCTGCCTGCAGCCCGCGTTCGCCGGCGATCACTTCGCCCACGCGCCCGGCTGTGCTGGTGCGTGCTGTGCCTCGGGTCAGTGCGGCCCGGGCGTTCAGGGCCACTGCGGTCGTGGCCTCTGCCACCACGGCCATTGCGGCCACGGCGGCTGCGGTCACGGTCTGTGCGGCAAGCACTGCGGTCACTGTGGGCATTGCGGCCACTGCGGCACGCCGGTAGGCGGGCCGTGCGGCTACGGGATGACCGGCGGCCTGCACGAGCACTGCAAGTACAACGCCTGGGAGAAGCGGTATTTCCTTCGTGCCCAGGGCAAGAGCTGGCACAGCGCCTGGTACGACCCGGCCGAGGGCCGGCCGATCGCCCTGGTCGTGCCGCCCACGAGCGAGTTCATGACGCAGTACTCGTGGGGCGTTCCCAGCAGCCGAGTGGCGCCCATCTACCATCAGTTCCGCCGTCCCTATCCGGGGCCGGGTGCGGTCGCGGGCAGCGGTGGCGGCGGCTTCCTGCCGACGCCGAATCAGCCGAGCGACACCGTGCAGTTCGGCGTCAACGCCGTCCGCGGCCCGTGGGGCGCGTACTGACTTTCGCGCGGGGCGGGCCAGCCGGCCGTAAGCCGCCGGAGGCCCAGACTCCGCCGGCGCGACCGCAGCCCATCCCTGTCCTCGCCCGCTGTCGCTGTCGCGACGATCAGCGAGGCTCTTCGAGCCGGCCGCGGGCGAGGGTGGCCCAGGGGCTCTCCGGGGCGAGCGCCAGAAAGCGGCGGAGGTGGTGGTCGGAGTCGCTCGAGAGACCCATCTCGCGAAGCACGCCCGCGATGTGCCAATGGGCGTCGGCGTAGTCGGGCTCCTGGCGGAGCACCCCCTCGAGGGCCGCGACCGCCAGGTCGTGCTCGCCCAGTTCCGCCAGCACGCAGCCGAGGCTCGCCCGCGCCTGCAGATGATCGGGATCGATCTCGATCACGGAGTAGTACCGCTCCCGCGCCGCCGTCAGGTCGCCCGAGCGGTAGAGCAGTTCGGCCAGCATGAACACCACGCGGACCGATGGCCCCTGCGATTGCAGCACGGCCCGCAACGCCTCCGCAGCCTCGACGAACTCGCCGGCCGCCTCGAGGTCGTCGGCGAGGTCGAGGATCTCCGCCGCGTCGGTGCCGGGGGCCGGGGGGCCGTCGCTGGTGGAGTCGTCGAACTCCTGCCCGACGTCGAGCGCGGGCCGGATGCCGACGATCGCCGGCTCGGCGGGGGAATCCTCGTCGCCGAGCGACGACGTGTAAAATCCGAGCTGCAGCTGGCGGCCCGGGGCGAGGAACCGGCCACCGTCGTCGATGCTCAGGCGTCGACCGTCGAGACGGATGCGGCCCGCCGCCTCGGCGGCCGCACGGCCGCCGCCGGGGGCGAGATCGCAGAGTTTGGCGTCGATCTCGCGCAGCGACAGGCCCCCGGCGAGGAGGCGGGCGAGGTGACGGCCGACGACGAGTTCGGGAAAGTCGAACCACTCGACGGACCCGGCCGCATGGGTCGGCACGAGCAGCCGGCTGCGGGACCAGTGGCGGATGGCGGCCGGAGGCACCCCCAGCACGTCGGCCATCATCGCGGCGGTGTAGAGCCGGTGGATGCCCGGTGGGGATGCCTCGGACGCCTCATCGAGGAGCAGCGGCTGCCGCGGGCCCCGGCGCCGGGTTGAACGGCGGGAGACGGGCCCGATTGCCGCCAGGGGCGGGTCGTTGTCCGTGACCTCGGGTGGCATGCGCGCGTCCTGCTGAAAGGATCGCGGGAATGTACTCCGTCGGTCGGGCGCTGCCAATCGCCGGCCCGGGAACCGCCACCGCCGCACGGTTCCCGTCAGGTCAGGCGATGCCTTCGGCTTCCATCGCCACCCGATCCTCGTCGGTCACGCGGGCCACCGTCCCGAACAGCCAATCGCCGATCGGGAACGCCACGTTGAAGTTCTTGTCGGGATGCCGATGGTGCAGGAAATGATGTCGGGCGACGAACTTGTACGCCGACCAGTTCGCGAAGAACCGTTTCTGCGGCTGGTGCATCTCCAGGTGGATCTGGTTCCAGATGCAGTGATGCAGGCAGACCACGGACGGGAACATCACCGCGCCGATCGTGGAAAACGGCGCCAGGGCGATGACCACCGGCAGCGACTCGATCAGGCCCTCGCGGACATTCAGGCGGATGCCCCGGTCCTCGCCGGGCGGCATCGGGTCGTCGTGGAAGTGCTGGCGATACTGGCTGTGATGCTCGACCGCATGGCTCGTGAAGACCCGCTTTCGGGCCTTCAGGTCCCGGAACAGGGGGAACCGGGGCATCTTGTGCATCAGCCGGCAGTGGATCTGATGCTCGAGGAGAGACATCAGCACGACCATCGCCACGAACCAGCCGGCAGTCTGAAGAGCCAGTGACAGGGCCAGCGGCATTGATGCGCCCCCGCGAGGTTACCGAACGGCCCACGTGTTGGCACGAGGGTCTGTCGACCAGGGGGTCGCAGTGCGGGGGGTATAGCAGGCTGCGACGGGCGGCGTCAGGCCGGTTTCCCGTGGGGCTCTGGGCGCTTCAGGGGGCCTGGCCGCCAAGAACGAAGACCATGTCATCACGCCGGCCGCGAAGGCCGGTGAGTCACGTCGTGTGGTCCGACGTCACGAGCGGCTTCAGCAGTCCGGCGCCGGTCGTCTTCGCCGCGGGAACGTCACGGAGGTCGTGGGCGGGCGGTGCGGGCTCCACCGAGGGGCCGGCGGGTGCCACGGTGGGCGTCGGCTCGGTCACGGTGGGAGCCGCGACGGCCGGAGCCGGTGCGGCGGCCTGCACGGGCTTCTCGACGAGTTGCGGCTGCGGGGCGGTCGAAGGATTGGCGTGCTGCAGGCTCGACGCGGTCCAGCCGTCGCCGGCGGGGGCGGGGGCGTCGGCAGGCTTGTCACTGAAGGTCTTCAGGGGGGCGGCGGTCGCGGCCGGCGCCTCGGGCCGGGCGGCGGCAGCGGGAGCCGGCACCTGCTCGATCGCGGGGGCAGCCGACAGCGCTGGAGCTCCGATCGCCGCGGCCGGCGCCGGCACGGGCGCGGTCGCCGCGGGGATCGGGTTGCCGCAGGGATCGAGTGGCACCTTGGTGACCACCGTCCGCGGCATCCGCACCGTGTAGGTGTAGGGAGTCTTCTTTTCGACGACCCGGGGCACCTGCATCGTGCGTTCCTCGGTGACGTACTTCATCACCTGCACCTGCACCGGCTCGATTTTCTCCTCCGCGACCATCTTGCACACCTGGAACGCGACCTGGCGGACCTGCTCTTCGGGCACCATCTTGCACACCTGCACCGGCACCTTGTTCTCGACCCGCTCCACCACCTTGCGGACGGTCTGGACCGGAACCGTGCGGACGGCCGTCTCGGCGACCATTTTCATGCTCTGGACGGGCACCTGCGTGACGACCTGCTCGTCGACGTAGCGGACGGTCTGCACCGGCACCTTCTGGGTGACCACGCGGTTGACGTAGGTCGTCTCGGGAACCTGCACCGGCGTGTAGGTGGGCTGGTAGGCGCGGTTGACCTGGTTGACCACGGTGCCCGGCGTCATCACCCACTGGTAGCCGCCGCGCTGCCAGACCGCGAGGCCGGTGGCGGGATCGATCACCCAGCCGCTCGGCGCCCAGCCGAGACCGGTCGAGCCCGGCGTCACGACCGGCGTCACGGTATCGACCGCCTGACTGCCGACGGAGTAGGCCGTCCGCATCTGCGTGACCGGCTCAGTGACGGTGTAGGCCTGCTCCCGCTCGCTCGTCTCGTACACCGGCTTGCGAACCGTCTGCACCTGCTGCTGCATCACGGTCTCGTAGACCGGCTTCATCACCGTGTACTGTTCCTCGCGGGTGGCCGTCTCGACCACGTCGCGGGTCACGTCGTAACTGCGGTCCTCGACCACCGTCTCGTAGACCGGCTTCATGACGGTGAACCGCTCCTCGCGGGTCTGCGTCTCCCAGACCGGCTTCTGAACGGTGGTGCGACGCTCCTGGGTCTGCGTCTCCCAGACGGGCTTCTGGACCGTGTACGTCCGGGTGTCGTAGACGGTCTCGTAGGTCACCTTCTCGGCCGTGACCTGCCTGTCGTCGTAGACGGTCTGGTAGTCGAGGCGATAGGTCTGCGTGGGTGCGGCCACGGGGGCGGCGGCCGGGGCGGCGCCGCATCCGCACTCGGAGGCGGCATGCCGCATCGAGGTCGCCTGGGACGTGAGCACGAGGCCGGCGCAGGCAGCCGACTGCAGACGCCGAAGAAGGTTCGAACGCGGCGAGCGAAGGCCGATCGCGGACATGGGTTCTCTCCTGGAAGGACCCTTCGAGACTAATCCGGTGTACGCAGGCCACAAGCGGCTTGTTGAGGAAAAAATCAGGTTTTTTCCCCAAAAAAATGCCTCCCCGTCCGCATGGACGGTGCAACCGGCCCATCTTCCGCCGTCGAGCCCGGTGCCGGGCGAGGGCGGCGCGGGCCCCGCCTACGACGCCTTGTCGAGCAGGCGTCGGCTCGTGGCGTCGAGGGCGGATTCCCGCGGGATCCGGTATCGCAGGCCGAACGTGTCGGTGATGAACACGCCGCCGTCGGGCTGCCGGGAGATGTCGTCGGTGTGCGCCACCCGGAAGCGGTGCCGGCCCCGATCCGTGGCCACGGTCCACTCCGGGGGCTCCGCATCCGAGATCGCCTCGATGCGTTCGATCACGGGCAGGAACTCCCGCTGGGCGAGCTCCCGCTCGAGCAGCGAGCGGAGTTCGCCGGGCTGCTCGGTGAGCGACTCGATCCACGCCAGTTCCCCTCCGTCGGCTGCGATGACCGCCACCGGGCCGGCCGGAGCCGTCACGGGGAAGGCCCGCAGCACGTCGACGTCGTGGTGCCGTCCGCCCTTCGCGTCGACCAGATCGAGCCGCCCGTGGTCGTGCCGCTCGAGCCGCCAGCCTTCGGAGGACACGCCGATCATCGTGGTGGGGTCGGGTGAGTTCATTGGGTGCAGTGCGCGGGCATGGTGGAGCGGGCTTCGTCAGGCGGGAGTCGTGGCCTCTTCGGCCGCCTTCATCTGGGCATGGTAGAGCCGGGCGTACATGCCCTCGGCTGCCAGCAGGTCGTCGTGGGTGCCCACCTCGACGATCCGGCCCGCGTCGAGCACGACGAGGCGGTTGGCCCGCCGCAGCGTGGAGAGGCGGTGGGCGATCGCGATGGTGGTTCGGCCCGTCACGAGCCGGTCGATCGCCGCCTGGATGATCGCCTCGGTCTCGGCATCGACGCTCGAGGTGGCCTCGTCGAGGATCAGGATCCGCGGATCGACGAGCAGCGCCCTCGCGATCGAGAGCCGCTGCCGCTCACCGCCGGAGAGCCCGCTTCCCCGTTCACCGACGCGGGAGTCGTAGGCCAGGGGCTGCGAAAGGACGAAGTCGTGGGCGCCGGCCGCACGCGCCGCCTCCACGATCCTCTCCCGCGGGGCGTCGGGCCTGCCGTAGGCGATGTTGTCGGCGATCGTGCCGAAGAAGAGAAACGGCTCCTGCAGCACGCATCCGAGGTTGCGGTGGTAATCGGCGATGTCGACGTCCCGGAGGTCGACGCCATCGATGCGGATCGAGCCGCTCGAGGGGTCGTAGAACCGGCAGACGAGATTGGCGAGCGTCGACTTCCCGGATCCACTCGTGCCCACCAGGCCGATCATCTCGCCGGGTTCGATGGCGAGGTCGATGCCGTGGAGCACCTCGCGGGCGCCGTAACGGAAATGAACGCCCGAGATCTCGATCCGGCCCTTGACCCGCCCGAGCCTCACGGGCCGCGGCGCCTCGGCGACGGTCGGCTTGCAGTCGAGGATCTCGAAGATTCGTTGGGCGCTCGCGGCTGCCCGCTGGGTGGCGGGCACCATGCGGATCATCGATTCGACGCGGCCGTAGAACCTGGCGATGTAGGCGAGGAAGGCGGTCAGGCCGCCGACCGTGACACCGCCGTTGAAGACCAGCCACGCCCCGCAGGCCCAGACCACGAGCAGGCCGACCTCGCTGATCAGGCTGACGATCGGCCCGGTGAACGACCAGATCACGTTGACCCGGTCGTTGGCCTCGAGCACCCCGTCGTTGGCGGCCACGAACCGCTCGATCTCGCGGCGTTCCTGGGCGAAGGCCTTGACGACACGAATGCCGGGAATCGCGTCGGCCAGCACGCTGGTCATGTCACTCCAGGCCACGCTCGCCCTGGCGAACCCCCGGCGAAGCCGCTCGCGGACGGCGTAGATCAGCCAGACCACGAAGGGAAAGGGGACGAGCGTGAGCATGGCGAGCGTGGGGTTGAGCCAGACGAGCACCACTGCCGTCAGCACCAGGAGCATCACGTTCGAGGCGAATTCAATCAGGTTGACCGAGAGAAAGACGTTGATCTTGTCGGTGTCGCTGCCCACCCGCGACATGAGGTCGCCCGTCCGCTTGCCCTGGAAGAAGTCGAGGGAAAGCGACTGCATGTGGGCGTAGGTCCGCATGCGGAGGCCGGCGGCGATCCGCTCGCTCACCCAGGCAAGAACCCAGGACTGCGCCCAGGAGAGGAGCCAGGCGGCAAGGGCCGCGGCGAGCAGACCCCCGAGATACCACCACACGATGGAGAAGGGTACGTCGGCCCCGTTCTGCCGTGGGATCAGCACCGAATCGACCAGCGGCATCGTCAGGTAGGGCGGGACGAGTGCCGCCGTGGTGCTCGCCAGCGAGAGCAGGCCGCCGAGGATCGCCATGCCGGCGTGGGGCTTCGCAAACGAGATCAGGCGAAACAGCGCCCGCCACGACGCCGTGCCTCCGCCGTCGTCGCCGAGGCCGCGGCCGGCAGGGGCGGGTTTGTCCTCTCGCTCGCCCGCGTCGCCGGCTGTGTCCGATCGATCCGTCCTGCCACCCGCCGGCTGGGTGAGCCCGTCGGGGCCTGCGACCCGAGCGTCGAACGCATCCTCGATGGCGTGGATGGCATCGGCCCGCGCCGACGTGAACAGCCAGCGGGCCACGACGCGGTCGCCATCGAAGAGCTCGATTCGCCCGACGGCGGAACGCAGCTGCACGTCGAGGCGAGTCGTTGGTCCGATAGCCCACGTCCAGGGGCCCGGGCCTTCGAGGTCCCGCGTCGCCGAAGTCGGACGGTCGGCGATCACCCGCTTCGTGGTGAGGACGATCGTGCCGTCACTGAACCGCAGGCTGGCGTCGAGGTCGAATCGCCCGGTCGCCAGCACCGTTTCGCCCGGTGAGAGCGGTGGTTCGATGGGCCACGGGATTTGACTGCCCGGGGAAGGCGCTGCGGGATCGGCGGGGAGTGGTCCAGGAGGCATACGGATGATGAAGGTCGGGGCGGGCTCAACGCCACCGTGTGGAATTCGTGAATTTCAGGGCCAAAAGCCCGTTTGGAGGGGGGCCGGGGATGGCGACCACAGAAATTTGCGTGGCTTACCGAACATGCCTAGATTACCGTCGAGCATCTGGTTCCCGGTGGCCGCATCCTTGTATGACGCCCCTGGCAACCTGTGGTGCCGGATCGTCGGCACCTGAAACTGTAGATTTTTCCAACCGCCCGCCTCGACCGAACACATTTTGCCACGCCTTCCTGTGAATCCGCTTGTCGGGATTCGTGCTGTCGCCCCGAAAAAGCGGTTCTCACCGGGATGCCGTGCCGGAGAGCGTCTTCGGCACGAGACGTGCTTGATCCTCCTGGCGTCGGAAAACAATTCGCAGGCGTCGACCGGAAGCGTAAACTCTGTCGGTCGTCCTGCGAAGACGGCCTCCGTTGATCGGTGGTCTTCTTCGTGCCGATGCGGCGTCGGGTCGGAGCGATCCGTTCGAGGCCGCGGTTGGGATCATGGTGCCACGGGGTACGGGTATCGCAAGCGAACGCGCGTCCGTGTGGCGTGCGGCGATACCATTCGGCCCTGCGGTGTAGGAATCCTTTCGTCCCATGGCCACTTCGGCCGGTCGATTGACGGTTCGTTTCTTCCACCCGTTGTTCTCCTGCCCGTCCGCGAAGAATCGCTTCGCCGGGGGCGTCTCTCCCGCGGCCCCGGATTGCCAACCGCCGCCCTGACGTCCCCCTTCTTTGGGCTCGTACGGATGTCCGCCCTGGCGGACAGCATGTCGTCGGCGACGCGCCGACGGCCTGCCGTTGTGACCCGTGCGGCCTCGGTTCCAGCACATCCCGCCGGGGTGCCCGGCGGCTGGACCAGGCGCACACGACCGGACCCGCGCATGCGTCTGCTGCAGGTCTAACAGAGCACACCCACTCCCATGGAGATTCTTTCGGTCAAGGTTCTGCGCGGTCCCAACCAATGGGCGTCGTTCCCCTGCCTCGAGGCATGGGTCGACCTCGGCCGTCTCGAGGATTTTCCCTCGAACACGCTGCCGGGCTTCAACGAGCGGATCATGTCGTGGCTTCCCACGATGATCGAGCATCGCTGCTCGATCGGCGAGCGCGGCGGATTCTTCGAGCGGTTGCGGACCGGCACCTGGATGGGTCACGTGCTCGAGCACGTGACGCTGGAACTCCAGACCCTCGCGGGCACGCCCGTGGGATATGGCCGGGCTCGTGAGGCCAAGACCCGCGGCGTCTACAAGGTGGTGATCGAATACAAGGAGGAGAAGTTCGCGGTCGAGTGCCTGCACGCGGCGCACCGCCTGATCACGGCGGCGATCGACGACACTCCCTGCGAGGTGACGGCCGAGGTGAAACGGCTGCGGCAGGTGCTGCTCGACGTGCAGCTGGGCCCCAGCACCCGGTCGATCGTCGAGGCGGCCATCGCCCGCGGCATTCCCGCGCAGCGGCTCACCTCCGGGTCGCTCGTGCGACTCGGCCAGGGGGCGAGGCAGCGCCGGATCTGCGCCGCGGAGACCGACCGCACCGGTGCCGTGGCGGAGACGATCGCCCAGGACAAGGAACTGACGCGGACTCTGCTGGCCGAGTCGGGCATTCCGGTGCCCGAGGGGCGGCCGGTTTCGGATGCCGCCGACGCCTGGTCGGTGGCGCAGGAAATCGGCGGCCCCGTGGTGGTCAAGCCACGGTTCGGCAACCAGGGGCGGGGCGTGTCGGTGAACCTCGTCACCCGCGACGAGGTGGAGAAGGCGTGGATTCTCTCCAACGAGATCGACTCGTCCGTCGTGGTCGAGCGGTTCGTCTGCGGCGGCGACTATCGCATCCTGGTCGTCGGGGGCCGGATGGTCGCGGCAGCGCGGCGGCACCCGCCGACGGTGGTCGGTGACGGCACGAGCACCGTCCGCCAGCTGGTGGACGGCGTCAACGAGGATCCGCGGCGGTGTGGTGACCACGCCACGTCGCTGAGCCCCATGGTCATCGACGAGGTGGCCATCGCGGTGCTTCGCGAGCAGGGGCTGACCGATCAGAGCGTGCCGGAGGCAGGCCGCGCGGTGCTGCTGCGCCGCAACGCCAACCTCAGCACGGGAGGCTCGGCCGAGGACGTCACCGACATGGTCCACCCGGAGGTCGCCGCGCGGGCGATCGAGGCGGCCAAGGTGGTGGGCCTCGACGTGGCCGGCATCGACCTCGTGACCGACGACATCACGCGGTCGCTGGAGTCGCAACGGGGCGTGGTGATCGAGGTCAACGCGGCCCCGGGGCTGCGGATGCACCTCGAGCCGACCGTCGGCACGCCCCGCAACGTCGGGGCTGCCATCGTCGACTCGCTGTTCGGCCCGGGTGACGACGGCCGGGTTCCCACCGCCTCGGTGACGGGCACCAACGGCAAGACGACGGTCGTGCGGCTGATCTCGCACCTGGCAGCCGCCGGAGGTTCGACGGTCGGCATGACCTGCACGGAAGGCGTGTGGATCGGCGGCCGGCAGATCGACGCCGGCGACTGCAGCGGGCCCCGCAGCGCCCGCAGGGTGCTCGCCAATCCGGCCGTGACCACGGCCGTGTTCGAGGCGGCCCGGGGCGGCATCCTCCGCGAGGGCTGCGGCTTCGACTGCTGCGACGTGGCGGTCGTCACCAACATCGCCTCGGGCGATCACCTCGGCATCGCCGAGATCGACACCCCGGAGCAGATCGCCTGGGTGAAGGGGGCGATCGTGGCGGCGGTCCGGCCCAGTGGAGCGGCGGTGCTCAATGCGGCCGATCCGCTCGTCGTGGGGATGAAGAAGTGGTGCAAGGGGCAGGTCGTCTACTTCGACGCCAACCCCGCCAACCCCGTGATCGTCGAGCACCTCGCCCAGGGTGGGCTCGCGGCGACGGTTCGCGACGGGTGGATCGTGCTCTGCGACGGACCCCGCGAGACGCGGCTGGCGCACCTCGACCGCGTGCCGATCGTGCATCGCGGGCTCGTCGACTTTCAGGTCGAGAACGTGCTCGCCGGTGCCGCCGCGGCGTGGCGGCTCGGCGTGCCGCTGGAACTCGTCCGCCTCGGCTTGGAGAGCTTTTCGAGCGGAACGAACGGTTCACCGGGCCGTTTCAACCTCGTCGACCTCGACGGTGCCTCGGTCGTCGTCGACTACGGCCACAACGTGCCGTCGCTCGAGAGGATCTGCGGCGCCCTGACGAAGTTCCCGCACCCGCGGCGGACGGCGGTCTATTCGGCGGCCGGCGACCGGCGCGACGAGGACCTCGTGGCCCAGGGCAGGCTCCTGGCCGCGACGTTCGACCGCGTGGTGATCTACGAGGACGCCTACGTCCGCGGCCGGCAGCCGGGCGAGATCACGCGGCTGATCACGCAGGGCATCCACGAGGGAATGAACCCGGCCAGGCCTGTCAGGATCGAGACCGGAGGGGACTGGGCGACGAGTGCCGCATCGGTGCTCGACGCCGTGGGCTGCGGCGATCTCGTCCTCCTGCAGGCGGACACGATCGAGCAGACGATCCCCTGGCTCTCCTCCCGCTACGGAAGCCGGCTCAAGGAGGCGGTGCTCGAGGCGAACGCGGGCTCCACCGCATCGGCCGCGCCCGCGGCCCCGGAGACGGGGGCCGCGGTGCCCAAGGCGGGCGGCGGCCGGTAGCGCCGGTCACTTGAGCCCGGGACGCCGGTCGAGGGCCCCACGCACGCCGAGTTGCTCGGGGTGCCGGGCGATCTTGTCGGTGAACACCCGCACGTCGTCCACGATCGGGCGGAGTTCCTTCGTGAGCCTGTTGACGTTGGAGGCGGCCTGGGCGAGGTCGTTGTAGACCTGCGGGTCGCGGACGAGCTTGCCGAGCGTGCCCTGCGACTCGTTGAGCGCCTTGGTGAACATGGAAGCCTGCTGGAGCGTCTCGTCGAGCCGTCCGATCGTCTTGTCGATCGACGCCACCATGCCCTCGCCCCGCTCGCCGAGCGGCTTCGTCAGTCCCTCGAGGTTGCGGAGGTTGCGGTCGGCCGTGTCGACGGTCTCGCCGATGCCCTGCACCGTGTTCCGCAGGTCGGCGATCACGTCGGGCAGCGAGTTGAGCGTCTGCTTGAGGTTGGCCCGGGCCTGCGGATCGCCCATCACGTCGTTGATGTTGGCCATGGCCGCATTGAAGGCATCGAGTGCCGAGTCGGTCTTCTGCACCATCTTCGAGAACTTGTCATCCTCGCCGAGCAGCATGCGGTCGAGGTTGTCGGTGAGCTTCTTCACCGACTCGCTGGCCTCGGCCAGCGACTGCATGGCCCCGCCGAGCTTCGGCTCCAGCGTGGCGAACACTTCGAACGGATCCCGAGAGACGGCTCCGACGAGCGACTCGTCCTTGCCGACACGCTGCCGGGGCGGGCGGATCGTGCCCGGCACCAGCTGGATCTCGGCGTCACCGAGGAGCGTGGAGGCGATTCGCGGCTGCTCGTCCCGATAGATGGGCACGTAGGCGTCGATGTCCGCCAACACGCTCACGCCCCCCTTCTCGTCGAGTTCCACGCTCGAGACACGACCCACGAGGATGCCGTTCTTCCGGACCGGCGTGCCGTCGGCCACTCCCCGGGCGTCGGTGAAGCTCATCTTGAGGGGATACGTGGCCTGGACGAGCGACGGCAGGTCGCCGAAGAGCACGATCAGGATGCCCGTGATGATGGCGGTGGCGAGGACCACCACGCCCACGCGAAACTGCATCACGCGGTCATTCATGTGTCGTCCTCCAAGCCGTGGGAGCCGTCGCCGGCTGCGTCGTTGCCGCTCACGGCCGCCCGGGCCTGCTCCTCGCGGAGTTCCATCAGCCGGCTGCCCGCGCGGCCCTCGACGAACTGACTGATCCGGGGATCGCGGGAGAGGTCGAGATCGGCCGGGGAGCCGTCGAAGACGACCTGCGGCTCACCTGGCTTCAGCCGGAATGCCGGGTAGAGCATGATCACGCGGTCGGCGACCTTGCGGGCCGTGTTCATGTCGTGGGTGACCACCACGCTGGTGACGCCTGGCCTCCGCCGGACCTTGAGGATCAACTCGTTGATCACATCGGTCATGATCGGATCGAGCCCGGTGGTGGGCTCGTCGTACAGCACGAGGTGGGGGTCGAGGGCCAGGGCGCGGGCCAGTCCTGCCCGCTTCCGCATGCCGCCCGAGAGTTGGACCGGCTTCTTGGGGAGCACGCTGCGGGGCAGCCCCACCTCGTCGATGAGCGACTCGACGATTCCGCGGATCTCCGACTCGGGAAGCCGCGTGTGCTCGCGGAGCGGAAAGGCCACGTTGTCGAGAATCGAGAGGCTGTCGAAGAGAGCGGCACCCTGGAAGACGAAGCCGTAGCGAGTGCGGAGGTGGGCCAGCGCCCTGTCATTGAGGTCGGCGAGCGATCGTCCCTCGAACGCGACGTCGCCGGTCGTCGGTCGAATCAGGCCGATCATCGTCTTGAGCAGCACCGTCTTGCCGCAGCCGCTCTCGCCAAGGACGACGAGCGTCTGGCCGGCCTCGAGGTCGATCGAAATGTCGCGGAGCACTTCCTGGCTGCCGAAGCGGACGTGGAGCGCCTGAACCCGCAGGAGCGGGCCTGCGGGGGGATCGGTGCGGCGGGGTGGGGCGGGGGCTGCGGCGGGCATCGGGGTGGTTTCAGAGGAGCCGGCGGGGCCCCTCGGGCCGGAAGAAGTCGTGGACGTTGTTGAGCCAGATCCCCAGGAAGAGATCGAGCACGAGAATCAACACGAACGAGTGGACGAAGGCGTTGGTGGCGGCGCGGCCGACGCCCTCGGCACCGGGCTCGCAGTGGAACCCGTGGTGGCAGCTCACCAGGGCGATCGCGGCCCCGAAGAACAGGCTCTTGAAGATGCCGAGCAGGAAGTCGAAGGCGTCGACGTATTCCCGGGAGTTGGCCCAGTAGTGGTGGTAGTCGATGCCGAGCAGCACGTGGGAGTAGAAGTAACCCCCCAGCACGCCCATGAAGTCGGCCATCACGGTGAGCGACGGGATCAGCACGAGGCAGCCAAGGAACCGTGGGACGACGAGGTAGTAGATGGGATTGGCTCCCATGCTCTCCAGGGCGTCGATCTGCTCGGTGACCCGCATCGTGCCGAGCTCGGCCGCCATGGCGGAGCCGACGCGGCCGGCGAGCATGGTGGCCGCGAGCACCGGCCCGAGTTCCCGGACGAGCGAGAGATTGATGACGGAGCCCAGCCGGGTCTGGAGTCCCAGCGCCTTGAACTGGGCGTAGCTCTGCACGGCGAGCACCATGCCGATGAACAGGCCTGTCAGCGCCACCACGGGCAGCGACATCACGCCGATCCGGTAGAAGTTGGGGATCAGCACGTCCCGCCGCTGCCGCCGCGATACCAGCCAGCCGAGGGTCTGGAAGGCGAACACGGTCACGTCGCCGACGCCCGCGACCCAGCCCATCGCGAACGCCCCGAGATTGGCCACCAGGCCGACGAGCCAGTTGGTCACGCCGCCGGCAGGCCGCAGGACATTGGACTCGGACGTGGTGGCCATGGCACGACCCGGCAGAGAGCGCACGGAAAACCCTGCGGGTTGTATCGGCCGTGACGGCTGGGAAGCATGAGCCCGGTTTGGTTGAAGCCGGCGATGCCGGGAGGCTTGGCAGGATGCAGAGCCTGCGAGGCAGGCCGCGGTCGTGCTGGCCACGCCCGGATCGGTCCGAGGGAGGGGATCGACACGCTGACCCGTCCCGAGACTGCAGCCCGCGGGACAGACACCCTCACTCCCGCCCGAGAAGGGCGGGTCGGCAGCGGGCCGCCATCCCGGGCGGAGCCGCTCAGCCGCCGCCAGTCTCCTCGGGAGCCGCGGCGACCGGCTCGGCCGTCACCAGGCCCTTGAACGACAGCTGCTTCTTGCCGGCGACCTCGATGCAGTCCACCTGGATGGTGTCCTTGCCCTCGAACTCGCCCTTGAGCAGCTCCTCGCTCACCGGATCCTCGATGAAGTTCTCGAGGGCCCGACGCAGCGGCCGGGCGCCGAAGTCGGTGTCGGAGCCCTTCTTGATGAGAAACTTCTTCGACTCGTCGGTGAGTTCGAGCTTGAGGCCCCGCTCGGCGAGCCGCTCACGAACCTTCGCCAGCTCGATGTCGATCACCTGCTTGAGGTCTTCGACGGTGAGGTGGTGGAACACGATCACATCGTCGAGCCGGTTCAAGAACTCGGGCCGGAAGACCTTCTCGATCCGCTCGTTGACCCGGCCCTTCATCCCCTCGTAGCTGGCGTCATCGTCGGGCTTCTGGAAGCCGAAGGCGGATTCGTTCTTGATCGCCTCGGC
>CAIKWU010000338.1 GCA_903831155.1 uncultured Planctomycetaceae bacterium
CAGCCGCTTCCGAAACCCCTTCTGCCCGAAGGTCTTCGTATCCTCGATCAGATGGACGACGCCGCGGACGGTTGGGTCTTTCATGACGATACCTGGGGTGAGCCTCGAAGCAGCGAGGCCGCCCAGTATACGTGTGGACTGGGGGAGTAGTACACGGACGGCCAGCACGGTCGTCCGCAGGGACCGGGCGACGGTGTTGTCGGCCGCGGTCCCCGGTGCCACGATCGCCATCGCTCATGCGGTTGGGATCCCTGATTCCGCTTCGCGTGCCTCGATCGAACCCAAGTTACGCACTTGGGAGCGTAACGCTCTAGCCGCCCACCTCGATCGACACCAGCGAAGTGCCCGACTGCAGCGCGTTGTCGTTGACGCGGATCGTGAACGCGGGCGTCAGGCCGGTAGCGCCCGTCGGCGGTGTCCAGCGAACCCGCTCTCCCGGCCGAATGACCGGAGGCAGCGTCGTGCCAAACCGCAGGGCCGGCGAGGGCTGCTCGCCCGCCGTCAACGGCGTCCACCAGCGACCGTCCCACTTCTCGAGTTTGCCAGCCTGTAGCGACACCACCCGGAACGTCAGGGGCGAGCCTTCCGGATCGCGGGTACCGGAGGCGGCTACGAGCATCTCGTGAGTGACCACGAGCCGCCGTCCCGTCGACAGGCCGGTGAACGCGGTCGTCGGAGCGATCGCCGGGGCGTCGTCGACCGGCGTGATCCGAATCAGGCTCGTCGCCGTCACGGAAGCCTCGCCGTCCGACACGGTGGTCCGCAGGACCCGGGCCACGGTGTTGTCGCGGGCGGTCGTGTAGCCGATCCGGCCCAGCGACTTGAAGTAGGCGTTGAGCGATGCGGTCGGGCCGGTGAAGGTCCGTGACGTGGCCGTGCCGCCGACGTTCACGCCGGCCTCGCTCACGGCGTTGATCCTGCCGTCGTCCACGGCCAGCGTGACGGTGAGCACCGGCGACTCGACGTCGGCGAAGGGCAGGGCGATGTCCGCCCACGACAGGGTGCCGCGGACGTCCTCCACCACGGTGAACTCGGCCGGAGCCTGGACGACCGGGAGATCGTTCACCGGCGTGATCGCGACGGTGGTGGCGGCCGACGACTGCATCGGTCCCTTGAGCGTCTGTTCGAGCACCGTGATCGTGAGCGGCACGGCGGACGAGTCGTTGGCCTGCGGCCGGTAGACGATCAGGCCCGCTGGGTCGGTGAAGAACCGGTTGAGGTCGGCGAGGGTGCCGAAGAAGGTGGCGGCCTGCGGGTTACCTGCCACGGTGACGCCCAGCCCCGAGACGGCCTTGATCGCCCCACGCGACACGTCGAGCGTCACCGTCACCCGCTTGGTCGGCAGGGCGTCGGAGGTGCCGAAGGGCGCCATGGCGAACACGAGCGGGCCACGGGTGTCTTCGACCACCTGGAATCCGCTCGCGGGCAGCGTGATCGTCGGGGCTTCCTTGACGTTCGTGACGGTGATCGTGAACACCGTCACCTTTGACCGGCCCTGGGTGTCGGTGCCGCGGACGCGGACGGTGCGGGTGCTTCCGGCCTCGAAGTCGATGCCGGCGGCGGTTCGCAGTTCGTTGCCCACGATCGTGAAGGCGGCGTTGTCGGTCGCCCCGGGGCCGGAGACGAGCGTGAAGGTCACGCGGTCGCCGAGGTCCGGGTCGGTCGCGGTCAGGGAGCCCACGACCGTGCCCAGAGGGACGTTCTCTGCCACCTGTGTGCCCGAGAGGAGCATGGCCCTCGGTCGCTCGTTCACGTCGCCCACGCGGATCACGAACGCCTGCTCGAAGGCGTTGCCGGCCGCGTCGGTCGAGCGGACGCGAACCGAGCGAATCGGTTCCGCCTCGAAGTTGAACGACCGGCGTGCTCGCAGGCGGCCGTCCTCGATCGTGAAGTCGGTATTGTCGTCGGCCCCCGCTCCCGAGACGAGGGCATAGGCCCGCGGGACCTCGTTGCCGCCCTGCGTGGTCGCGAACGTGCCGACGACCGCGCCGGCTCCTGCATTCTCCGCGACCGTGGTGGCCGAGAGCGTGACGATGGTGGCAAAGGCCGTGCCGGCCGCCGGGTTCATGCTCAGCGACGCCCAGGCCTTGTCGCCCGTCGCGGACGAATAGTCGCTGGCCATCGCCACGGGATTGCGGCCGGTGACGTCGAAGATGAATCCGCCGTAGGTGTTGAGTTCCGTGATCACGAACGGTTCGAGCCGCGTAGCCTCGATCTCCGCAGCGACGAGGTCGTCGAGCAGGCTCGGGGCGAGCCCTGAGATCGTGCCGCTGCCGTATCGCGTTCGCAGGGTGTCGAGAGCCGCTGCCCGGGCCGCCGGATCCGCGAGGAGGTTTCCGCGGCGATGGCCCACGAGGTCACCCGCGGCGATCCAGATCCGGTCGCCATCCTCGGCCCGGAAGTTCTCGACGAACGGGATCCCCGCGGCCTGATCGTCGCCGACGACGAACAGATCGGCCCGGCCGTTCACGCCGCGGAGCACCACGTTGCGGCCGCCGGCAGGGGCCCTGATGACGGTCGGCCCTGTGCCCGCGGCGCTCACGACCTCGTGGGGGACGAAGCTCGCCCGGCCGCCGGTCGGCGCGGCGACGGACTCGAGGGCGGCCGATCCGAGGGCGATCGTGACCACGGCGCGAGTGTCGTCCACCCGCATGCCCGAATCCGCGGAGAGCAGTTCGATCTGGAGGAACCGGTCGCCCGCGGCGAGGGCCTCGGGGGCGACCGAGATGCCTATCGTGCCCGTCGATTCGCCCGCGGGGATCGAGGCGATCGGGATGCCGCCGCTGCCGACGATCGTGTAGTCGATGCCTGCGCGGGCCGTGCCGCCGAGCCGGTAGCGGACCGCCAGGCCGTAGTCGGGGGCCAGGAGGGGCGCGAAGGCGTCCTTGTAGTCGAGTTGGAGGCGGACCAGCGTGTCGTTCGTTCCGAGCTTGACCACGCTCGCGCCGGCCGCCGGGCCTCCCGCTACCGAGAGGCTCACGAGCCCGACCGTCGGCTGGCTCGGCTTCTCCACCGGCTTGGGCTGGTAGAAGACCGGATAGTAGGCAGCGAGGAAGTCGGCGCGGCTCTTCCAGCCATCCGTCACGAGCGACTCGGCGAGTTGCTCCACGAGCAGCCGCTTGAGCCCCGCCACGCTCGGCACCAGGAGCTGCGTACCGATTGCTGGCGCAAGATCGCTCAGGGCCGCCCCATCGACCACCCGGCGCACGAGGGCTTTTTGCGTGAGCACGAGTCCCTCGGACACGTTGTCGAGCAGGGTGCCGAACCTCCTCTCGATCGCCGCCTCGACGCGAGCCTGGGCCTCGAGCGTCGGGAAGGCGGCCCCCACGCCGCGCGGGTCGGCGAGAAAGTCGGCGAGCACGGCCGGCTCGAGTTCGAACAGCCGCTTCGTGGGGTAGTTGGAGAGCAGTTCCACGAGCACGGCGCGGACGTGCGTTGGATCCAGCGGATCGAACGTGGCCGCCACGGGAGGTCTGCCGAGCACGTCGAGCGGCTGCGTGCCAAAGCGGGTGGCGAGTGCGTTGAGGTACGCGCTGAACGCGATCACCTCAACCCGGTCGGCCCGCGTGGGATCGGGTTCGTATCCCCAGACGTCCTTCCCGCGGCTGAAGTCGAGCCCGAGCTCATCGAGCAGGGCCCGGATCGTGAGCACGTTGCCGAGGTGCGTGTAGGCGAACCGGAGTGTCTCCACGGCCTTGGCGACTTCGGCCGGATCCGAGGAGGAAAGGGCGACATAGGGGGAGAAGTCGTCGTCGGTGAAGGTGGACGGCACGTCGGCCAGGATCCGGCCGAGCACCGTCTCGATCAGCGCGGGCGTGACCGGCACACCAGCGATCGTCTGGTCGGGCCGCCAGCGCAGGAGCGTCGCATACTTGATCGTCGAGACGAGGCTCGCTGCGTGGCCCGGCAGGCCCACGAGGGGGATGCCGAGATCAGCACCAGTGATCGAATCGATCACGCTGATGGCCGTGCCCTGGCCGTTGTCGGAATAGGTGCCCACCACGACGAGGCCGTCCTTGAAGTCGACCGTGCCGTCGCCATTGCGGTCGTAGTTCGCGAGCAGACTGTCGGGGAGAACGAACACTCCTCGGGAGTCGGTCGTGGTGGAAGGCTCACCCCGGCCCGGGGCGATGTCGGGATTAGTGACGAGCGTTCCATCGACGTAGGTCCGTAGGTCGAGGTGTACGCTGCCGTTGACGATCGGGCCGGCGAGGGCGCGGGTATCGAGCGGTGCGGGCTCGACGGCCACTGTCTGGTCGTCGAATCGGAAGGCGTGGATCCCCTTGGCGACGGCGGTGAACGCCGGACCGCTGGACCTGCCGATGACCACGGTGCCTTCGGTGGCCGTGAGCACGTAGCCGGCCGCCGTGCCGCTGAACTGCAGCGAGTCGTAGCCCGCACCCGCCCCACCGTCGAACCAGCTTCCGCCGGTGAGCGTTGAGACCAGGAAGGTGTCGCTGCCTGGCCCGCCGTCGAATCGCAGCACCGCGTCGACACCCGGCCCGACCTCGAAGGTGTCGTTGCCGTTCCCGCCGCTGGCGACGATCGAGATGACGCCCGTGAAGGTCCGCTCGACGCCCTGCGACCGCACCCGCACGCCGCCCGGGATGGGCTTGGCGTCGGTATCGCGGAGGGCGTCGATCTGGAAGGTCTCGTTCTGGATGCTGCCGTACCACTGGCCGCCCGCGTCGCCGTACCGCTCGGGGCCGTCACCGGCGGAGAGCGTGAGCACGCCTTCCACGAGCCGGGCGATGACCGGATCGGGCCGCTCACCGCCGACCGGGTCTCGCCGCTGCCACGTGAAAGAGCCGAACGTCCGCATCGCCCCGAGGATGGGCCCGACCTGCATGCCGAACGACACGCTCTGGGGCCCGAAGGCCACGTTGCCGCGGAACGACGGGCCGTCGCCGCTGCCGAACACGCCGAAGTCGTAACGGGTCGAGCCCGCGATCTGGCCGCGGTAGGTCAGGGTCCCTGCCTTGTCGCGACCGAGCGACATTCCGAGCGTGCCACGGCCGGAGATCGGCAGGAAGTCGGCCTCGAGCGCAAGGTCGCCACGGGCGTCGATGAGGAACGCGTTGTCAGAGCGGTAGAAGCCGGTCGCGGCC
The DNA here is from genome assembly GCA_903831155.1 of uncultured Planctomycetaceae bacterium. Taxonomy (GTDB): domain Bacteria; phylum Planctomycetota; class Planctomycetia; order Pirellulales; family UBA1268; genus QWPN01. The sequence continues at coordinate 5,109 of CAIKWU010000338.1, forward strand.
AGCGTCACCACGCCGAAGAAGTCGAGGGTGCCCTGGTCGATGCGGATCTCCCAGACGTCACCCTGCTTGAAGAGGCGGCCGCCCGCGTCGATCTCGAACAGGCCGATGTCGATTCCGGCCTTCACGCCGAGGTCGAACATCGTGCGGGCCGGGATCACCGTGCCGTCGCCGAGGGTGGCTGCGGTGGAGCCGGTGTTGATCCGCAGCCGACCGGCGAGGTCGACCGTGAAGGCCGTGCGGATGGCTGCGGTGGCGGCGGCGTCGAGCACGAACGAGGTCTCGGCGGTGTCGCCCGAGCCCGCCTCGCGCAGCCAGCCCGTGCCCGCGGCTGCGACCTGCCCGAAGCCCACGTTCACCTCGCCGGCGAGCGTGGCCCGGAGGCCTGCCGGGTCGAGCACGAGGAGGATGCCGCCGACGAGGCTCGTCGTGCCGACGGTCACGGATCCCTCGCCGGCGATCCGCAGCGTGTCGGCGGCGATTGGCCGCGGCACGAGACCGTCGCCGTCGGTGTCGGTGTCGCGGGCGCCTGCGATCGAGAGCACCTCCCGAGCCACGGGCGTCGTGTTGACCTCGAGCCGCGTCCGGGCCCCGATCGAGAAGGCGGGCGTCGAGACGAGCAGGCCACCCGCGGGAGCGGCCCCGAGGCTGCCGAACAGGCCACCGTCGCTGCCGGCAAGGTAGGTGAGCCGGCCCTTGACCAGGAGCGGCTCGATCACCGGGAGATCGAGGGTGGCGTCGAATGCGAACGCGGAGACGTCGCGCTTGAGGAGCAGATCGAACGAGCCGTCGAGTGTGAAGCCGCTTCCGAGCCTAGTGCGGCCGCTGCCCGAAGCGGCCACATAGCCAGCCCGCTCGGTCTCACCCGGCGGCACCGCCGACACGGTGATCGAGGCGGGGCCCCCGGGCCGTCGCAGGTGCTCGGGAATCGTGAACGAGGCATCCTCTCCGGTGGTGTTGACGAGCAGGCTGAGGCTGGCCGGCACGATCTCCACGCCGGTGCCGATCTGGATCGGGTCGGTCGCGAGCATCACCCGCGACACCACGCCGCGGGAGTCGATCCTGAGGAACGCCTCGACACTGCTCGTGATCCACGGAGTTTGCTCGGGGCCGATCCGGCTCGTGCCATCGACGTACATGAGGACGCTCGACGCACCGCCGGCGAACAGGACGTCGCCCTGAAGCACGACCACGTCGAGGACGTTGACGTCGATGGACCCCTGCGTCTCGAGCACGGCCTTGTCGTGGGTGAGCACGACGTCGGAGCCGGCGATCGCGTAGCCGCGCACGGTCGTCAGGCTGCCGTCGGCGGCGACCACGGCATGCGTCGCCTTGCCGAAGTCGATCACCTGGAAGTCGGTGCTGGCGGCGAGATTGACGTCGAGCGTGAGGTTCGTCAGCCGGGCGTTGGCCAGCTCCTCGACGCCCACGAGCCGGGCCTCGCCGAGCGCCGCCGTCGCCCCCACGTAGACGGCGGGCACGGGGCTCAGGCCCTCCGGCAGCCGCAGCATGAAGACCGCGCCGATGTCGAGGTCGTCGATGGCCACGCCGATCGCCCGCGAATCCACCGGCAGGCCTGGGTCGATCCGCCCCGTCGTCGGATTGCGGCCCCAGTACTGGCCGGCACCCTGGAAGCCGACCACGTCGGTCATCGCGAAACCGAGCGAGCTCACCGTGATCTCACGGCCGTTGGTGAGCGTCACCCGCTCGCCGCCCCGCTTGGCGAGCGACAGGTTGCCGGCCACCTGGAGCGACGGCGGGGCGAAGGGCAGCGCGGCCGAGGCGGCGAGGATGCCGAGGTTCACGAGGTCCACGCCCGCCGCCTCCGGCCGGGGCACGACCACGTCACCGCCGGCCGTGACGTCGAAGAAGCTGAACATCGAGACGTCGAAGTAGCCGACGTCGATGGCGATCACCTCCTTGTCGAAGCCGAGGACGACCGGATTGGTGGAGTCGCCTGTGGCGATCTCAAGCCCGGGACCGCCTGCGGCGAAGGCAGAGCCCGTGAGGTCGAGCGCCGGCATCGGCAGCGCGGCGGATGCCACGGCCTGGAGCGGCGCATACGAGGCCGCGAACGGCAGGAAGCTCGTGTTGATCTCGACCGTCACGTCTTCGATCGTGGGGATCGGACGCCCCAGGCCGCCGGCGACCGCTCGCGCGATGAAGCTGTCGAAGCCCACCTCGGCCGCTTTGCCCACGGTCGCCTTGGCGGCGATGTAGGTGGGCAGCACGGCCGCGATGCCCGGCACGGTAATGCCCGACACGCTCGTGGCCGCCATGATCGACAGGCCGAAGTTCACATCCGTAATCTCGACGCCGATCCGCCGCGGCTCGGTGAAGCCGGGCACCCCGGCGAGGGCCGGCACCGTGACGCCGGCGAAGCCCTGCAGGTTCCGGCCGCCGACGTCGATCGTGTAGAGGTCGTGGGTGAGGCCCGTGACCGCCACGCCCGGGATCACCTTGAGAACGCCCGCGTCGGCCTTGGCACGCTGGATCTGGCCCCCGATCGTGAAGGCGAGCGACCCGGAGAGTTCGAGGAAGCCGTCCACGTTCAGCGTGGCTTTCCCGACCTCGGCTGCCACGGCCTGCACGGCGTCGGTCGCGTCCAGAAGGACCGACCCGCCGGGCGTGGTGAGCCGATAGCCGGCCGGCTGGCCGCTGCCGCCGGGGAAGGTCTCGTGGAAGTCGATCGCGGCGAGCGTCGGGGCGACCTGGGCGCCAACGAAGCGGATGCCGCCGTTGCGGGCGACGGTCACGTCGTCGAGCGTGGCGACGACCGTGTCGCCGAGGCCGGCGAGCCCGGCGCTGGCCGCCGTGACGGAGAGTGAGTCGAAGGCGTACTGCAGATCGGTGAACACTGCGTACCCAAGGTCGACGTTCTTGGCGAACAGGCCGACGGCGCCCGGGCGGACGTCGCCGGCCGCCGTGAAGGGCGTCGCCGCCACGGCATCGCCGTCCTTGCCGGGGTAGCCCACGAACACGTTCACGTCGGTGGCCGCGAGCGAGAGCACGGCGAAGCGGTCGGTGAGTCGTGTGGTCGCCCCGCTGGCGTCGAGCCCCTTCACGACGAGCCCCGTCGTGTGCTGGCCGATCCGGAAGGCGTAGTCGCCGCGGGCATAGACGGCATCGACCTGCTGACCGCCGATCTGCGAGCCGACCTTGAAGACGGCATCGGCGATCTCGATCACGCCCGCCTCGGTACCGAGCGTGCCGTCGAGATCGAGTGTCGTGCTCTGGCCCGTGCCCCAGATCGAGCCCGACTGGCCGCCGGCCCGGATGGCCAGCCCGGTCGGCACCTCGAGCGGCTGCGACCTGAAGTCGAGCATGTGACCGCGATAGTCGGGCGTGTTGATCCGCAGGCTCACCTCCTGCGTGGTCAGCGACACGCCCGGCATGCCGACGGCCGACACGCCCGCCGCGGAGGCGTCGACCGCCAGCCACACGGAGCCAGTCTGCGGCCCGAAGGCGATCACCGCCGCCACGTCCACGTCGGCGAGGTCGAGGCCCACCCTCTTGCCATCCGACTGCGACCCTGCGAACAGGTCCTGGTCGAGGGCTGCGAACGTGATGGTCGCTACCTCTTCGGCTCTGCGGGTTTTCGCCACGGGGTCGTAGACCTGGAGCGTGTCGAGCTCGACCTGGATGTCGATCGCATCCCGGAACTGCGCGAGGCCCTTGATGTCGACGGCGAAGTCGCCGGCGAACGTGAACTGGCTGCGGGCTCCCGGTCGGAGGCGGTCGGCGGTGGTCGTGAAGGCGAGTTCGGCGTCGTAGGCGATCGGCTGGCTGGTGTCGATCGCCGAGCCGTCTTGGGGTAGGTGGATGTAGCCCATCGCCACGTTCGTGGCGGCGAGCGTCGCCCCCTCCACGCCCACGAGGCTGGCGGCCCCCACGGAGGCGTCGAGCAGCGACCACTGGCGGGGCGCCGAGCCCGGGGCCGGCGACCGCTCGCGGAACACGCCGAAGGCCAGGTTCACGTCGGTGGCCTCGAGGCCCGTGCGGCCGGTGCCGCTCGTCGTGCCGAGGAAGGCGTCGGCGTCGCGGATGCCGACGGTGAGCGCGTCGACCGTGACCTTCGTGCCGCCCACGAGCGTCACGTCGCGCTGTGCCGACTCGAACGAGAACCCGCCGGCGATGTCGGCGATTCCGAGCAGGTCGATCGTCGCGTTGCCGCGGGCGGCGAGCGTGGCGCCCTTCATGTCGAGCACGATCGGGTCGGCCGCCTGGGCGTCGCCGAAGAGCACGGGCGTGAGCGTGACCGGGGTCTTGGACCAGTCGACCGAGCGGCCGTCGCCGCCGATCACGGTGGTGGTGTTGAATACGAGGGCGGCGTCGGCGACGGTCGCCGTGAAGCCGTCGATGCCGACGAAGCCGGCCAGGCTGGCCCCGGCCTTCGCGGCGACCCAGAAGCGGTTGGCCTCGAGTTCCGTGGCCACCGCGAAGCCGATCGTGGCGTCTTCGAGCGTGAGTCCCACGCGGCCGGCCGCGGTTCCGTTCTCGCCACCGCCCACGCCGAAGAACAGGTCGGGCAGGGCTGCGGCGAAGGAGAGCACGGCCGCGTCGACCCGGCTGCCGTCGTCGAGCGTGAGCGTGGCGTAGTCGGGCCGTATCCGCACGCGGACGGTCTCGTCGACGAGATTCTTGATCTTCAGCCGGGCCTCGCCCTGCACGTCGAAGAGGATCTGGCTGCCGATGCGGATGTCGAACGTGGCGTTCGCGATGCTTGCCTCGACGTCGGTGCCGATCGTGAAGGCGGCGGTGAAGCCGGTCGCGTAGGCCGCGATCAGCATCTCGGTGGGCCGGTAGGCGAAGCCGATGTCACCGCCTATCTGGAGCACGCCGAAGAGGTTGGCCGCGAGCCCCTTCACGTCGAAGGCCACGGTGCCGGGCGTGATTGCCGTGGCGAATGTGTAACTGGTCGGGCCGACCCGCAGCGTCTCGTTCTTGGCGAACGAGGCGGTCGGCGACGTGTACTGCACGAACACGCGGTCGGCCTTGGCGAGTTCGAGGTTCGCGACCGTGGCCGACAGGTTCGTGCCGGTCAACTCGAACGCCAGTTGGTCGTCCTTGGCCTTGAGGCCGAGCCGGCCGCCGACGGCGAGGCTCGCAGCGTCACCGGCGGCGAGCACGGCGGTCACGCCTTCTCCCACGGCCACGATCGAGCCATCAGTCAGTGTGAAGCCGACGTCGCCCGCCAGCGAAACGAAATCCTTGACCTTGGCCGAGAAGCCGCTGACGGCGAAGCCGCTGGTGCCAGCGGCCAACCCCTTGGCGAAGGTGTATTCGAGGCCGCCGGCCTTCACCGAACGATTTGCAGCCAGCGTGATGCCGGCGGTCGAGAACTGGGCGAAGGTCGCGCCGCTCTTCACGTCGGCCAGGTCGGCGACCCGGAGCCGGAGGGTGCCGTCGCCGAGTTCGAAGGCCGTGCCCGAGGCGTTGGCGACGAGGCCAAAGCGGCCGTTCTCGGCGCGGATGCCGCCGCTCGCGCCGATCACGCCCGCCGCCATCGAGTTGCCGACGGCGACGAGTTCGCCGCCCACCACCGCGAAGCCGAGGCTGCCCGAGATCGGCGTAAACCCCGCGACGGTCGCCTGGAAGCCCTCGACGGAGAAGGCGACGGCGCCGGCTGCGATCCCGCTCGTGAACGTGTAGCTGGCGGCGCCGATCGCGAGGCTGCGACCCGCGGTGATCGATACGCCGCTCGAGGCGTACTGCACGAGCGTGTGGTTGGCCGACATGCTTGCGAGTCCGTCGATCGTGGCCGCGAAGCCCCCCTGGAGTTCGAAGGCGACGCCCGCGGCGCTGACGACGAGACCGAAGGCGCCGTCGCTGGCGGTCACGCTGGCGACGCCGCCGGCCCGCAGCGAGGCGTCGATGTCGCTGCCGAGGGCCACGAGTTCACGGCCGACCTTCGCGAAGCCAAGGCTGCCCGAGACCGAGAGCACGTCGGAGATCGCGGCCTCGAAGCCGGTGAACGAGAAGGCGACGGTGTTCTTCGCGATCGCCTCGGCGAACGTGTAGGAGAGGCCGCCGGCGGTAAGCGTGTCGCCCTTGGTGACGGTCCGGTCGGCGGAGGTGTAGCGCAGGAAGACCGTGTCGGCCTTGGCTTCGGGCAGGCCGCCGATTGAGAACGAGAAGTTCTTCGCCGAGAGCTCGAAGGCCGTCCCGGCGCCGGTCACGCTCACGCCGAGGGCGCCGTCGGTGACCGACAGGCTCGCGAGGTCGCCGCCCGCGAGCGTCGCCTTCATCTGCGAACCCACGGCGGTGAAGCCGCTACCGTCGCTCCGGAAGCCGACATTGCCGGAGAGCGACACGAAGTCGCCGACCGTCGCCTGGAATCCCTCGACGGCGAACAGGACCGTGTCCTTCGCGATCGCCTTCGTGAACGTGTAGGAGGCAGTGCCGGTGTCGAGCTTTCGGCCCGCTGCGATCGCCGTCCCGGCCGACGTGTACTGCGCGAGCACCTTGTCGGCCGACACGCTCGCGAAGCCCGCGACCGCCGCCGAGAAGCCGCCGGTGAGCTCGAAGGCGGTTTCCGTCGTCGTGGCCACGAGGCCGAAGGATGCGTTTTTCACCTTCAGGAATGTCTCGGCGTCGGCGGCACCGAGCGTGGCGTTGATGCCGCTCCCCACGGCGACGACGTTCGAGCCCTCGAGGCTGATGCCGACGGTGCCACTCACCGACAGAGCACCTTCGACGGCCAAGGCGGCGGTACCGGAGGCACGGATGATCCGGCCCTTGGAGCCGTCGGCGGCGAGTGTGACGCCCACAGGCTCTCCGGTGGCGACGGTGAGTGCCGTCTTGCCCTCGCGATAGTCGATCAGGCTGCCATCGGCCGCCGCCAGATTGAGCGAGACGGCGACGTTGGACAGGCTGCCGGTGACGCCCGTGACCCCCACGACGCTCGCAGACGTGCCGGTGCCCTCGACCGTGAGCCAGCGGCGGGCTGTCGCGTTGGCGGCGACCCGCTCGCTGACGAGTGCCACGGCGAAGTCGATGTCCACGATCGACACGCCCGTGGCCGCGGACGTGCCGGCGCCGATTCCCGCAAAGCCGCCGAGGTTTGCGCCACCGATCGTGAGCACGTTGGCGGTGACCCTCGATCCGCCGGAGAGCGTGACCTCCTGGGAACGGCCCTCGATCGCGAAGTTACCCGCGGCCCGGAGGAAGCCGCCGGCGATGATCTCGCCGCCGCTCACGACGATCCGCAAGGTGTCGGGGGCGAGCGTGCCGAAGGTGTAGCTGACATCGCCGAGGGCGAACATCACGCCCGTGTAGTCCACGGCCGTTGTATTGGAGGAGACGAAGATCTCGTCGGCGTAGAGCGAGAGGTCGCTCGACAGAGCCGCGTAGATGCCCGCCGACGCCTCGAAGGCCACCCCCTTGTCGCTAACCAGGATGCCGATCCGGCCTCGCGTGGCGCGGAGCTTCGCTCCGCCCACCGCCACGTCGATTTCGATGTCCTCCGCGAGCACCACGACGCTCGTGACGCTCGGGGTGTCGGCACGGTGCACGCCCACGGAGACCAGGAACTCGCCCGCGAGGTCGAACTGGGAGCCGACCGTCGCCGAGCCGACCACCGAGATCTCGTAGCGGTCGGCGGCGTTGAACCGTGGGGCGTGCCGGAGCGTGACGGTGCCCTCGACCGCGAGATCGCCGTAGGTGAAGCCGCCGGTGAATGACACCTGGGTTTCGATCTCGAAGTAGCCGCGGTTGAGGAACTCGCCGATGTCGTCCCGCACGCCCGTGGTGTCGCCGCCGAGCACGTCGGCGACGTCGAGGGCAAAGTCGAGGCCGAAGACCTTCTCGGCCACGAGCGTGATTGCGCCGGCCGTGGTGGCGTCGCCGGTCTGCTCGACGCGGAACCAGATGCTGCCGGCGAGTCCGAAGAGGCCGGTGCCGGCAGTGAACCGGCCCACGACGCTCTGGTAGGTCATGATCGTGAAGCGATCGCCCACCTGCGGCACATAGCCCTTGGGCAGCTGCACCGTGAGCGTGCCGTCGAGGACGGCTTGGGCGGCGACGACGATCTGGTCGTGTTTGCCGGCCCCGTCGCCCGGCGTGGTGCCGCCGAGGGCGACGGTCGTGACGTCGCCCGACCGGAGGTCGAGTCGGTCGACCGGCCGCTGGGTCGGCACCTGCGGCTCGCCGGGTGCGCCCGGCTGCGGCTTGGGTGGATCCTCGGTGATCACCGGGTACGGCGACGAGACGTGGACCGCGGCGTTCGGGCCGAGGACGCCGGCCGTCACCACGCTGCCCGCGACTGCGAGCGGCGACTCGGCCGCGCCGATCGAGCCGGTGCGTGAGAAGAGCGTGGTCGTGACGGCGAGGGGCCAGCGGGCCTTCGTGGTGATGCCGGTCCCGCCGGCGGCGTTGACGATGCTGCCGGTAGCGGCGACGTCGACTTTGCCCTGCGGGGCCGCCACGCGGCCGATCGTGAGCGTGCCCGACGGCTGGGCGACGGCCACGCCCTGCTTGCCTTCGGCCATGAGCTTGCCGGTCGCGACCGCCAGCACGAGCGGCCGGAGAATGTGCAGGTTTACGCCGCCGCTCACCCGCGTGGCATCGCCGCGACGGCCGGCGAGTTCCAAGGCCATCCGCTGGGCCGGGGAGAGCAAGCCCGCACGGATCTCGCGGCCCAGGATGGTCACGGCATCGCCGATTAGGCCGACCGTTCCGTCGCGCGAGACGAGGGTGACATTCGAGCCGCTGACGTTCACCGTGCCGCCCACCCGGACGGCCGGATCCCAGGGCCGCAGGGACTCCTCGGCGTCGATTCCCAGGCTTTCGCGCAGCGCCTCGGCGTTGAGGCCGACGTCGGCGATCAGCTGGTTTCGCTGGGGCTCCGTCGTCGTGTAGTTCCAGGTGGCGTCGAAGGTTGTGAAGGCGGGCAGCGTTCGCCATTTGCCGGACACCGTGCGGCTGAAGAAGTTCTCCAGCGCTGCGAACGACTTGGCGGCCTGATCGAGCACCTGCTGCGTCGACGGCTGCACGCCCGCTGGCAACTTGAGGATCGCCGCGGTGCGGGCCGCCCACTTGTCGTAGGCGTCGGCCCGCAACTGGAGGCGGCCGTCGAACACCACGCCGTCGCCCTTCAGCGCCCAGTACTCGACATAGCGGCTCTTCACGTTCGCCTCGAACGCCGCCACGGCCTTTTCGATCACCGCCTCCTGATCGGCCAGCCCAAGGTCGGCGAGCATCCGGTCGATCCGAGCCTGACGCTCGGCACTCACCGTCCAGGTGTGGGCGTCGTAGAGGCTGCCCGCCGCCCCAAGCGAAACGTCGCCAGCCGCGGCGGTCACGGTGCCGACGAGGAGGTCGCCGGCGAGGTGATCGATGTGCACGCCCGTCGCCGCGGCGGCGTCGAGTCGGAGCCGGGGCGAGGCCAGGGTGTCGTGAGTGGCGGAGAGCGGCGTTACGTGCGTCCTGAGCGGTACCGCGGCGCTGCCGAAGCCTCCCTGCTGCGACACGAGCATGACCGTCCCGGCCGCGATCGTGTAGTCCAGGGGACGCGTTGCGTCTGGTGCCGCCGCCCTGACGTCGCCTCCGGCCGTGAGCGACACGGTGCCGCCCGCCAGCGCGGCGACCGCTTGCAGCCGGACGGCATCCGCGGGGGCGTCGCGATTGACGACCAGGAACACGTCGCCGGTCGTGGAAATTGCCGAGAGCAGAGCGGTGGCGACAGGCAGCGGCTGCCCAACGCGGCCGATGCCCGAGCCAGCCAGCAGCATCACGCTGCCGGCACTGATCCCGTCGCTCGTCGGCAACGCGGTGATCGTGCCGGCTTTGGCGTTGACCGTCACGGACGACGATTCGATCGAATCGCGGAGTACGACGCTGCCGGTCGTGTCGATCCGCACGCCGCCGGCCTGCGCCGCATCGAATGCGATCGTGATCGGATGGTCAGCCCGCACCGAGTCGGTGACCGTGAGCGTGACCTCGGTCGGCCAGTCATAGACCCGCGCCTTGCCGTCAGCCGAGAGGTGGTAGGTCGTGTTCGGGATCGGTTGGCGCGCCGTGAGCGTGCGGGTGAACCCCGGATCGTCGCTGCCTCCGTCCACAACCCGGCCGCCCGTCACATCGCCGTCGCTGCCATATCGCCAGCGATTCAAGGAGTCCGAGAACTCCCAGGTGCCGACGCTCGTGCGGTCGCTGCCGTCGTTCGCGATCGTAATGGCGACACGCCGCTCGAGCGTTGCCGTTCTGGACCATTCCCAGCGGACATTTTCCTTCGGTTCGTAGAGGACGGTCCCCACCAGACGCTGCGGGGTGGCGGTCGAGAGCAGGTCGGCGGTGGCCGCACCGCGGAAGACGAGGATCTCGTCGCCGTCGTAGCGGTAGACGGTCTGCTGGCTGGCCTCGGGCAGGAGCTTGTCGACGATGCGCAGCGTCGTGGCGAGGCCGGTGCCCGGGGTGGAGATCGACTGTGTGGCCACCGTGAAAGGTGTGCGGTTGTCGATGGTCACCCCGCCACCGCCGCTGGCCACCTTGATGCGGCCGGTGTCAACGCTCGTGTTGACGATCTTGCCCACGAGCGTGAGCCTCGTGCCGGCCGCAGCATCGGCCTCGTCGATGACGAGTTCGCTGGTGCGGGCGTCGAATGCCACGCCCAACTGGGTATCGGTCGTCGTCTTCTTTTGCAGCTTGTCGGCGGGGATCCGCCAGAGCGGGTTGGTCTGCCGGCCATCGAGCCAGGCAGCCCGGTAGTCCTTCAGTTCCTGCTCCAGCGTGGCTGGGATGATCACGGTGCGATCGGGCGACTCCGTATCGCCGACGGTGACCTCACCGTTGACATTGATCGTGTCGGCAAAGATGGCGATCTGCGCGGCGCGGATGGCCTCGCTGCCGCTGGACGAGGGGAGCGAGTCGGCCGTGAAACTCGTCGGCAGTTTCTGGAGGCTCGGCAGGTATCCGCCGTCGATCGCGTAGGGCGCGGTGACGGAATCCGTGCGGTAGAGCGCCATCAGCGCACGGGCCGTGGCCTCGGACACGTCGCCCGGCGTCCACGTCGCGCCCGGCGCCCCGCCGCCCCAGTAGACGAGCCGGTTAAACCGGTCCGCATTCGCCTTCTCCGCTGTGATCGTCTCTGTGACCGCCGGGTAAACGAGGGCGTTCAAAGCCGCGTCGCTCGCGGCAGTGGGGTATAGGGCGTTGATCGCGTAGGAGAGGGCCTTGTTCGCGTCCATGAGCGCGGCGTCGAGCGTCGCGATCGAGCCCGTGGTCGCTGCCTGCGACGTGCCCGGAGGCCCGCCCGCATGCTTTGCGCCCCTGACGTAGAACACGGTGGCCCCGAAGGGCACATCGATGTCAACGCTCCTGGCTGCCAGCGTGCCGAGCACGCCGAGCGAGCCACGGGCATTCTTGATCGTGATCTGGCCGCGAGGGTTGCTGGCGGCCTGCTCGAGAAACACGGCGGGTCCGTAGCCGGTGCCGTCGAGCGCCGTGGGGTGCGTCTGCAGGACGGTGATCGTCGGCAACCCGACGTCCGCCGAGACGGCCCAGTCCCCCGGCCGCGAGGCGGCGCCGCCGGCACTCGACGAAACCGCCACGGTCCGGGGCAGGACATTGGCGATCTTCAGGGCATCGACCACCAGGTGATAGGGGCTGTCGTTGGTGACCTTGATCTTGCCGGTGCTTGCGGTGAGGTTTGCGGCTCCCGAGAGCGTGTCGCCGAGAATCGTGATTCCGCCGCCGCTCACGCTGATGGGGTCGACCCTCCATTTACCTTTCACGGCCGGCACGGTCGGCTTGAGGATGGCGGCCACGTCATCCGGGAACCGTGGCTGGCCCGTGGCCGGATCACGTTCGCTGATGTAGGTATCCGGGTTGAAATCGGGGTCGAAAGTGGCCCTGATCGGCCGGCCGCCGACGGTCAGCGGTACGCCCTCGATCGTGCCGGAGTTCGCCGTGGCGGGAATGGTGATGGCGACCGTGCTTGCTGATCCAGCGGAAAACGAGCCGCGGGTGCCGTCGCCGGCCACGGGGCCAAGGTCCACCGTGGAGCTGTTCGTCCGCTGCGGACGGTCGGTGGCCCGCTTGACGTTCTCGTTGCCCACGATCGCATCCCAGACCGCCTCCAGGTCGAAGTAGCTGACCGCACCGTCGGAGACCACGGTCGGGTCACCCGGCAGCGCCGCGATCCGCATGTCGGCCCCGCTCGACACGCTGGCCCGCTCGCCGAACGTCACCCGCGTGGCATTCGTGATCGCGGCGGGGGCGGTCACGGAGATCGTCGTGATCAAGCCGCCGACCCAGGCATCGACCCTCGCGGCCACGTTCATCCATGATGGATTCACCTGTGCGTCGTGCTCGCCGGCCGTGATTTTCAGGTTCCGACCCGCCGCCAGGATGGCATTCCTGCCGAAGGTGACCGTCTGGTTCGAAGTCGCCGCCGAGGCGGCGTTGAACTTCGCCACGCCGAGGGCCCCCATTGAGCCGCCTTCGACGGTGTTCGTCACGTCGAGAATCGCGGTCGTGCCGATCGCCAGATCGCCCCGGCTGTCGAGCGTCACGGCGTCGCCCACCGAAACCGCCGTAGTCACGGTCGTGGTCGTCTTCGACTCGAGCAACGAGATGGCAACACCACCGCCCCCCCAGGTGCCCACCCTGTCGGCGATCTGCACGCCGCTCGTGGGCAGGATCGAGATCCCGCCCGAAGCCGCCGCGGCCTGGACGATCGACGCATGGTCGCCGATGACGACCCGCGAGGTCGTGGTGACGGTGTTGACGCTGCCGGACGAGGACGTGCCCCCCACCGAAATGATGCCGCCGCCGGCCACCCGGGCGGCGTAGTTGATGCCGGTTCGCGCGACCGTATTGTCGGAACGAAGAAGCACGGGGCCGGTCGCATCGATCTTCGTGGCGGCCGCGATCGTCGTCTCAGCCGCCGCCGTGGTGGTGAAGGATGCATTTGGCATGCCGACGCCCGCGCCGAGGCCGCCGAAATAGGAGTCGGCGCGGGTTTCGAACGACTGCCGTCGGTCGGCCTGCACGACGAGCGTCCCGACGGGGAGCGTCGCTCCGGCCGGCGTCGCGCCGATCGTCGCCGACGTCTTCGTCGCGTCCGTGAGCGCCGCCGTGGTCGAAGCGACACCGCCGCCGACGGCCCCGGCGCCACTGAAGGCCTCGATGGTGGAGGTGTCCCGATGATCAGCCGTGACCCAGAGCAGGTTCACGCGGCCACCGCCGGCCGCTTTGTTGCCCGCGCCGAGTTCCGCAGCGACCGTCATCTCGGAGGTTGCGGTCGCGGTGTTGCCGCCAAAGGCGATTGCGATGCCGCCGCCGCCCCCCCGTTGATTGGCGGCGATTTTCGTGTCGCCGGAGGCGGTGATGCGCACCTCTCCGGGCAGCGTCACGTTCGCGGCCGTGAACGCCTTCGTCGAGCCGCCGACCTTGGCGACGCTCTCGTTGGCTTGGACCGCGGCCAATCCCGCCACGTCCACGGCGACCGACTCCGCCTTGACGGTCGGCTTCCCCTGAGCGTCGAGGGAGAGCCTGGCGACGCCGCTCAGATCAACGCCGTCGCCGATCGATGCCAGTCGCACGACGCTACTATCAGCGTTGGCCCGCACGCGGCCGACCGTGATCAGGCCTCCGCTCCCGCCGTCGGACTTCGCGTTCACGCTGCCGAACGAGTTTGCCAGCGTGCCGCCGACGAGCACGTTCAGCGCGCCCTTGGCAGCTTTGATCTGTGCTCCGGTGGCGACCGTGGCGGTCACGATCGACGTGTCTTTCGAAGCGGCCTGGCCGCTCGTGCCGCCGCCGCCGATGGCGACCGCCAGCGACGTGGCCACGCTTCGCGTGTCGAGCACGTTCGCCGACCGGGCGGCCAGCGTGACGTCTCCGCTCGTGGCCGTGACCGTCGTCTCGCCGATCCTCGCGGTCACCGTGTCGGCCACCGTCGCCTCGGTCGTGGACCAGCCGACCGAGCCGCCGACCACCGAGAGCACGCCCCCTCCGACGCCCACCGTGTTCGTCATCGCATGGCCGTCCCGAGCCGTCACGGTGACGCTGCCGCCGGTCACGCTGCCAGATGCGATCTCGGCCGTGACCGCGTTCTTCGTGGAGGCCGTCGCGCCGGCGTAGGCCACCGCCGCGGAACCGGCGATGAAGGTGGGTGAGAACGAGGCGGAATACGCGACGGCGACGCCGAGCGAGGAGATCTTTGCGGCCGAATCAGCCGAGACATCGACCGATCCCACGGCCGTCACGGTCGGTAGCCGTGTGCTGTCCTTCGCTGTGCCGATCCGGGCCGCGACCGTGTTCTCCGTCGTTGTTGTGGCGAGAACGATGCCTGGGGCGAGCCCAGCCGCCGCGCCAGTTCCATAGGCGACCGACAGGCTGCCGGCGCCGACCCGCGACGCGAGCGTCGGCGCGTCTACGGCCGAGACCGTCACCGATCCATCGCCCGCCGTTCCCGCCTTCACTGCCGCCGAGAGCGCCTCGGCGAGCGTCGTCGTCGTGATCGTCGTCGTGACGGAGGCACCAGAACCGGCGGCCGACACGCCGGCGGCGCCCGAGGAGGCGGCGACGTTGATGCCCACGCCGAAGGCGAGGGCGTCGATCTGCTGCTTCGACTCGGCCCGGACCGTGACATTTCCACCCGCGGTGACCGTCGCCGACTCGATCGCGGCCCGCACGGTGTTCGTGACCGTGACCACGTTCCGTGCGGCGCCAACCGTCACGCCCACCGAGGCGGTCCCCTCGAGTGCGATTCCAAGCCCCGCACCGCCCGCGTTGGAGTCGATCTTCGATGTGTCGGTCGCTGCAACGGTGACGGCCCTGTCGGTGGTCACGCTCGCGGCGTTGGTAATCGTTGCCAGCGTCTCCACGGTCAGGCGGTTTGAGTTGCCCGCGCCCGCGCCGGAGAGCCCGACGGCCGCCGCGTCGCCCTTCGCCACCTGTCCCGTGCCGGCGATCGTCCACGACGTGATCGACGGGCTCGCCGTGGCGGTGACTTCGGCGTCGCCGCCTGTGAGCGAGACGGTCGCGTCGTCGATCATGGACTTCACGGAACCGCGTTTGGTTGCCGTGCCGATTTCGTTGGTGGCCACGGAGACGCCGGCCGCCACGGACAGGGCCTTCGAGGAGCCCTGGGCCGCGAGGGCACCGGCAATCGCTTTGACACTCCCGGAGTCGGCGGCCGTCACCGTGAGGCTCTTGGCGGCGACGATCGCCTTGCCGGAGACCGTCGCCTTCACGTCGCGAATCACGGTGTTCAGGGAGAATGACCCGGCGCCAACGAACGAAACGGGAATCGCTCCCATGGCTCCGCCGTTGGAGGCCGTCGAGAGCGCGCCGCTCACCCCCACTGCCCATGCGTTGATCGTGCCACCCGTGGTCGCCTTGACAGTGACGTCGCCGCCCGGGTTCGTGACCGTCGCCCGTTCGATGGTGGCCGCGACCGTGGAGCCGACGCTGTTGACCGTTCCCGCCGCGCCTCCCGCAGCGACGGAGGTCGTCGACTGAGGGAATGCCACCTGGCCCGCCACGGCGGTGAGATTCGTCTCCTCGCTGGCCGTCACCGTCACGGCCTTCGTCGCCGACACGCTCGACTGCTTGGAAGTGGTGCCCGTGACGGCCGCCGAGATCGTGCGGCCGGTGAGGTTGTTGAAGACGAGCGCCGTCGAGAGGGCATTCTGGCCCGACATCACGCCGGCCGCCGCGATCGTGAGCAGGTCGGCCTTGTCGGCAGCGGCCACGGCGACGCGGCCTGATTCGGCAACGTTGGCGTCGGTGACAGCCGTGACTTTCGAAGAAGTGATCAACGCCTTTGTCGCGCCGCCGAACGAGGTCACGAGTACCGCCGCTCCGGCGGAGAGAGCCGACTTCTCGCCCGCACTGAACGCCGTGGTCGCGATCGACCCGGCCACCGTGCGGATCTTCGCCTCGTTGATCGCCGTCACCTCGACGGAGCCGGCCTCCGCCGTCACCTCAGAGTCGTCGGCGATCATGGCGTCGAGGAAGACGTCGAGGTTCGTGACGTTCACCGACGCGGCACCGGTGACGGTCGAGTCGGCCGCGACGGCCCCGACGGCAAACGACCAGACGGAGCCACTGCCAGCCTCGGGCATGTTGAGCTGTCTGAAGATCGGGTCGAGCTGCTTCCAGGCTGCGGTGTCCGGGTTGCCGTTGGTCGCCCGCACGCGCACCTTCCCCCGGGACGTGGTGACCCGCGAGCGTGATGAGATCGTAGCCTTGCCGCTGGTGGTCGAGTTCACCACGGTCACGGCGGCGCCGATGCTCGTCGAGAGCGTGCCGTTACCGTCACGGTTCAAGACGAACCCGCCCGAGGCGGTGACCAGCAGGATCGCGGTGGTCGCCAGCACCGACACGTCGCCGGTCCCGTCCATCATGACCGTACTGTCGGTGATTGCGGCTTCGACCGTCGGAGCGACGTTGGCGACTGTGACGAAGCCCGCCACGCTCGAGCCTGCGTTGTTACCCTTGGAGTAGACCGCCGTGGCCGTGCCGCCGGTGCTCACGAACGAGCCCCCGCCGGAGGCCGTGATCACGGCGGACTTGTCGGTCGCATTCAGATCGAGGCTGCCTGCGGCGAAGGTGAGATGCGCCGCCGTCACCGTGGCCTTCGTGGTGGTCGTCGCGTTCAAGACGGCCACCGATGCACCGACGGCAAGGCTGCGGCCGTTGTCGGCACCGGAGATGACGTTGCCGCTGTCGAAAAGGGCGTTCTCCTTCGTGCGGACGAGGATCGACGACGTGTTCCCGACGAACGAACCGGCCACGTTCCAGACGAGATCGTCGGCGGTGGCGACGACGCTGGCTCCAGACAGGCTCGTGCCCGTCACCCGGTCGAGCGCGGCGATCGTGGTCGTGGTCAGCGACTGGACCGCCACCGAGCCTGCGAAGTTCACGGTGAATGAGCCTGCTCCCCCCACGGCACCACCCGCCCCGCTGGCCGCGGCAGTGCCGATCGAGCGGGCATTGCTGGCGGCGACTTTGATCGCAAAGCCGTCGATCGTCGCCCGGCGAACGCTCGCCTCGACGTTTGAGCCCGCGAGAATCAGTGAGACCGCACCGGAGAGGCCGACCGAGAGTTTCTCCTCGCCGCCCGCAGTGCGGAGGGCGAGGCCGCCGGAGTTGGCCAGCACCGTCGTCACGTTGCGGGCCTTGACATCGAGCGGCTTGCCGGCGGCCGTCTCCATCCGGCCGGTGTGGTTGACCACGCTCGCGACGCGGTCGTCGACGCTCGTCATCGCGAAGGCCCCGGTCGCGCCGATCCCGATGCGATCGAGCGTCACCCCGCCGCCCTTGAGGGCCTTGCCGAGAGGATCGTCGTCATTGCCGACGAACGTGTTCGTGGCCGATCGCGTGCTGCCCGCGATCGCCCCCGGGGCGAGTGCACCGCCGGCCGTGGCATTGAGGAAGACACCTCCACCCACCGAAAGTGACTCGATCCAACTCCCGGGCGATTTTTCCTCGTCACGGTCGCCGATCCGCGCCGCCACGTCGCGGTTCACCAGTGCGATCGCCGTGCCCACCCCCGCGCCGCTCGCTTTGGTCATCATCACGGCGCCGGCGATCGGGATCACGTACGACATGTCGGACGCATCAACCTTCACGTCGCCGGCATCGAGCACGTTGATCACCGCGGCCCGAGTCGGATCGCTGCCGCCGAGGATGGCGGCGTCGGCCTTCTGGTTCGTGATATTGACCTGCGCATACGCGCCGGAGAGCCCGAACTCGGCGGCATTCATCCCCGATTGCGACAACTGGATGTAGATCACCTGATTGTCGGCATCGATGGCGAGGCCGCCGCTGCCAGACTTCACCCGGGTGGGAGCTGCTGGAGCCGGTGCAGCGATCTGGTTCCCAGTGGAGTCCCTGCCACGGACATACTGGCCGCCGAGGAGGGCCCGGGTGTCGTTTTCAATTTCGACGTATGCGCCGCTGCCGCCGGCTCCGTATGTGCCACCAGACAGCACGAGGGCGTCGAAATTGCCGAGTTTTCTACCCGCACGAATCGCCTTGGCCACATTGTCGGGAGAGAGGTCGAGGTAGACATTGCCGGCGAACCCCGTCTGGATCATTTCGGTGGCGGCCTTTACGGACACGCCCCGCTCCCCGGAGGCGGCGTCTTGATTGATCTGCGCGCCATCCTCGATCTGGGCCCGGTTCGTGTTGTAGAAGCCGAGCCAACTCACCGAGATGAAGACGGTCCCGGCAATGGGCTTACTGTCCTCCCTCTGCTTGACCGCCGCATTGGCCCAATGATTCACGAACCACTCATCAACGCCGAGTTTGCCGCCGATCAGTTTCGACAGGTTGGTGATCGTGCCGTCACGAAAGAACTTTCCCCAGCCGCCGGCCTCGTCGAGCGTGATCGCCCCCATCCACGGGTAGACGATGTCGCTGCGGACGTGCACGCCCGCATTCCCGCTGACCCGCGCGTTGGTCTCGATGACGGCCTTGGCGTCATTCCAGATCTGCAGAATGTCGGCGGCGACGGCCAGGCCCACTTTGCCCCGGTCGGGGCGGGAGACGGTCGATTCGACGTTCGTTTGGATCTTCTCCGTGATCCTGGCCTTGACCTCGATGCTGCCGGTCGCCCGGAGATCGGCGGTCGGGCCGACGATCGCATGGGCGGCGTTGGTCACGCTCATGTAGGCCCCGGAGACCGAAAACGTTGCGGTCTCATTCGTCTTGTTTTGGGGGCCGAGCTTCTGCTCGATCAGTTTTGAGACGGGCGTCTTGTAGTCCTTGTCCTTACTCGCAAAGACGTTCAGGTTCGAAAAAAGCCCCCCCACCGCACCGCGGCCGCCTTTTGAACCGAGCAGTGGGAGGAAGTCGCCTCGTAACAGATCCTTCAACTTCGGCTCGCTGCCGTTGGCCGCCTTCAACACCTGGGAGTCGACCGATTCGAGCGTGGCGCTCACGATGATCCCGGGAGTGGTGGTTCCCTCGGCCAGAAACTGCCCGATCCAGGGTGCGATCCGCTGCACGGTGCCCGACATCACAGTCTGGTCAGGCTCCTCGAAGCCGAGATTCGTCTCCAACGGGAGGAGGACCGACATCTCCCCGGAGGCCGCCTTGAGGGCATCCTCGCGCGTACGAGCGAGGCTCAGCACGACCGAGCCGGGGTTGCCCTGTCCTGCCGCGTCGGCCACCACGGCGTAGTACGTGCCCCCGCCGAGGAGGCCGGGGGTCTGCGTGAACGCCGCATCGCGAAATACGAGGGGATCACCCGTCGCGATCGGCTGGTGCCGCGGCTCGACGATCCACGGACTCTCCGGCGTGCCCGCGCCGGACACCGTGGCCAACACGCCTGGCACCGCATGGAGCGCCTGCCGCACCTGCGCGGAGGTGGCGGTGGCCGCGATCGGGGCGGTTGTCACGCGCGTTCCCGCCACGTCGAGCGTGAGCGTGAACGTGCCGCCCGTCGCAGTCGTGGTGACCCGCTGCACGCCCGCCGGCACCTCCCGGCCGTAGACGGTGCCACCGACGAGCTTGTCCGGGTCCGCGTAGAGCGTGTCGAGGCCGGTGCCTTCGACGAGCCAAGGGTTGGCTGCCGTGCCCCCGCCGGACACGCGTGTCACGCTCACGTCGAGTCGCCCCGCCAATGCCGTCTGCAACGCCTGCTGCACCGCCGCGGCCGTAGCCTGAGGAGCGATCGCCGTGGTCGTGACATTGGCGGCGGCGCGGCCCGTCGGGGACGGCCAGATGATGATGAACGTGCCGCCGGTCGCGGTCGTGTACAGTTGCAATGACCCGGCCGCGACCGGTGCAAAGCTCACTCCGCCCCCGGACGGGCTGGTTCCAGTGGCGGCGGTAATCGGCGTCGGGACGACCAGTTCGAGCGAGAGCCGGCGGGCCATCGCGTCCACACCATCGATCATGAGCGGTCGGCCGGTAGCCGGGGCGAGCGTCGGCACGATGCTCGTCGCGATCACGGGACTCGTGACGTCCGGAGTCTGCCGCAGCACGAGTACATAGAGCGGAAAACTCTCGGCGAAGAATGCGTTGGCGCGGTTGTAGGCGTAGTAGTACTGGCCATCGACCAGCCCGCCGATCGGCCGGCCGGGCACCTCGGTGTAGACCACCTTTGTGCCGTCGGTGATTCTCGGATCGGCCGAGAAGACGAGACCGGTGCCGGGCTCGACGTTGTCGATCTGGAGGACCCGCGCCTCGGCATCCTGGCTGGCCGAGATTCGGAGCGCGGGGAGCGCCGCCTGGATCGCGGGGTTCGCGGCGGCCGCCTGATCGGCGGTCTCGGCGAGCTTGATCACGCCGGGATTCTTCCGATCCACGATCGCGTAATAGGTGCGGCCATCCTCCAGCCCCGGCACGACGCAGCCCAAGGCCTGGGTATAGACCAGCGGGTCGCCATTGCGCAGTGCGGCGACGGCGGCCGACTGGTTCGGCGTGGGGAAGGGAACCTCGCCATTGGCCGTGCCCTGCCGCGGGAAGTTGAGCACGATCTCAGCGGTGTCCGCCGAGAAGGAACACACCTGCAAGAAGCCACCCGAGGCGGTGGTGAACAGCGGATTGTCGTTGAGCGCGACCACGGAGCCCGTGCCCACCCTTTCGAGACGGATCGCATAATTCTCGGTATCGGTCACCAGCGGCTGCACGACCTTCACTCTGTATTGCCCAGCCGGCAGGGGGCCGGTCAACGAGCCGTCGGCCGCATACGTGCCAAGATGCTGGCCGGCCTGGGGGCTGAACGCCGCGATCTCGCCGTCGGTGAAGAGCGGCGAGCCGTCGGGCCATGTCGCGGAATCGAAGAGGAGCGTGTTTCCACCGGCGGCATTCACGGCCGTCACCGGAAGGGTGCCCTTCGCCGTGGTCAGCGTCGGGTAGCGGCCGAAGGCGATCGCCCGGCCTTTGATCGCGTCGGCCTCGGTGAGCGCCAGTTTCAGGAGCGCCGGCTGGTTTTGCTGGGCCGGGATGACGATGGCGTAGTAGGTGTCCCCGCTGAAGAGACCCGGAATCGCCCCGCCGAGGCTGCGGCTGTAGACGACCGCGTCTCCCGTCTGATACCCCGCCGCCGCGGGAACGCGGATCGCACTCTGGCTGAAATCGACGTCGAAGAGCGGATTGAACGAGAGCGGGGTGGCGAGTGCGGACGAACTGGCGGTGATGCGGCCATCCACCCTGGCCTCGACGGTGGCGTTGGAGATTGCCGTCCCGCCCACCAGGCCCACGAGGCCGTCGCGATATGACGCGGTGTTGGCCTTGAGCTTGTTCTTGTCCTTCGCCTCGGCGAGCACTTCGACGCTCTTGAGCGACGTGATCGAGGCGTTTTCCTGGACGTGCACGCGCGAGGTGGTGTTGAGAATCGTGACGGCGAAGGCCATCGCGACGTTGTTGGGGTTGGTCTGGCTGATGCCCTGATTGAGCGTGACCCGCGACGACATGGCCGCGGTGTTCTGGGTGGACGTGGCGAGGCTGACCTTGCCGTTCGCCTTCACGGTCGCACCGGAGTGAACCGTGGTCGTGGCCTGGGCGTCGGTGTAGCTCACACCGGCAGCGATGCCGAAGGGAAGATTGCGATCGGCGGTGCTGGTGAGTTCGGCTGCCTTGTCCATCAAGACCGACCATATCGCCTGGCCCGTGGCGTCGGCCGTCGCCGTTGCCTTGGCGCTGACGCTTCCCGAGCTGACGATCTGCACGCCTGTGCCGATGTCGATCGTGGCCGACGGCTGCTTGACGATGCCCGACAGCGGCAGGGAGGTCAGGTCGTTGGCGTATTGCGTTACAAGCGAGGTGAACTGGCCCAGGAACGGAAATGTCGTCGCGGAGCTCTCCCCTTTGTCCTTGTACCACTGGGGGGTCGAGTCTCCCGCGGTGGCGGTGAAGCTCACGCCGTTGCCCTCGATATGGGCCCCCGCCTGGATCGTGACCGTCGCCTCCTGCTTGTTGAAGGCCTGAATGATCGTGGTGACTTGATTCCAGATGCTCAATGGCAGATTGGGCATCGTCTTGGTGGCGGTGAAGTCGATCGTTCCGGTGGTGACGATCCGGGCCCCACCGCCCACCGTGATCGTCGGCGCATCGAACCTCACGCTTTTGCCGGCGAAGGCATTGAGTGTCGTGCCGCTGGCGACCGTGATCGAGTCGCCGTCCTGGAAGACGTAGGCACCGTCTTTCAGGTACGCAGCCAGCGGCGTGGACGCATCGATCGTGAGCGCCAGCAGCTGCCGGGCCTCGAGCTGCTCGAGGGCGAGATCACCGCCTGCCGCCGCGGCGGCACGGGCCCGCCGGCGAGCCAGATGCCGGCGACGAAGGCGGTCCAGTTCCCGGCTCCGCCGGTGGGGGTGCTTGGCCATGGGGATACTTACTCTGACCAAGTGGAGGTAAAACCGATTCTAGAGAGCGATTCGGTAAAACCCGTCGAAGGTACTCCAATCCCCCCCGTCGCCTCAAGAAGACGGCGGATACCGGCGGGAGCCCCGGCCGCTAACGCCAACGGGCCTCCCGAAGGAGGCCCGTCGCGTGCTCGTTTCCCGCAAAAAAATGCCCCGGCGTGGGCGGGCGAGGCGGATTGCCCGCCCACGCCATTGGGGCATCCTTCTGGATTGGTTCCCATCCCGGGCGGGGCGACCTGGCCGGAGCCGGGTGCCCTGCCCGAGACGGCTTGCGTGAGTTACTCCGTGCGAACCATGACGAAGCCGTGGTAGGCCTCGTTGCCGTGCTCGCCGATGTCGAGACCCTCGATCTCCTCCTGCGGGGCGACCCGGAGGCCGACGACGGCCTTGAGGATGAGCCAGCAGATCGCCGAGACCGGAACGACGTAGGCACCCACCATCAGCACGCCCACGAGCTGGGCGATGAGCTGCTTGGTGCCG
>CAIKWU010000339.1 GCA_903831155.1 uncultured Planctomycetaceae bacterium
CCCGCGTCGAACAGGCCGGTGCTCATGAAGTCGGCCGCGTCGAGGATGTCCACGACGCCGTCGTAGGTGAAGTCGCCCTGAATCCAGGTGGCGACCGTGCCGGCGTCGAACTTTCCGCCCGCCACGAAGTTCGCGGCGTCGAGGATGTCGATCGTGCCATCCACGTTGGTGTCGCCGGGCGCCGCGTAGGAGGCCGTCAGCGAGCCGTCGTCATTGGCCAGCCAGCCGAGTGCCCGCGGCAGGCCGGTCGCAACCTGTGCCGCCACGACCGAGGAGCAGATGCCGGGACCATTCCACGAGCCGCCGTTGCGGCCCGCGACGAGATCGACGAGCAAGGCCGCGGTCGTCATGCCGCCGGCGGCGACCGTCACGCTGCCGCTTCCAAGGTCGAGGGCTGCCGTCGCTGCCTCATCGATGAAGAGGCTCGCGAGGCTGCTCGCCGTGGACGAGGATGACGCGACCTGGACGCTGCCCCCCGACACCGCGAGTCGGGCGTTCGCGAGGCCCGGCACGCTGACGCGGCCGGGCCCGGCCTTGGTGATCATCCTGCCGCCCGCCGTGATGCCGCCCGCGAAGGAAATCGATGCCGACCCGCTCGCCACCGTCAACGTGACCGCGTCGGCGAGCACCACCGGGGCGTTGACCACATGGCTGCCACTCGCCACGGTGAGCGTGGCGGAGCCCGACAGGGCGTCGAGCGTCAGTGACCGCGTTCCCGTGAGCACGTAGCCCCTGGAACTGTCGAAGGTGAGGTCCTGCACCGAGAGCGCCACGTCGAGCGCGACCGTTCGGCGGGCCGTGATCACGTCGCCGAACGTGGCGATCGACCACGCCGACGTCGGCCGCTCGCCCCGCCAGTTCATGAAGTTCGCTGCGTTGCCGTCGGCGTCGGGATACCAAACCGCCTGGGCCGAGAGGGAGTTGAGGTAGTTCTCGAGATTCGTGTAGCCGTTGCCGGCGACGGATCCATTGTTGTCGGCGACGTTCGGATTCGTGCCCCGCTTCGTCTCCCACGCATTCGGCATGCCGTCGGCATCGGAGTCCCAGCCGGCCGGCCGCGTGGTCGTGCCACCGGCCGTCAGCGAGGCCCATTCGGCGGCGTTTGGCGCCGTGATGGGCGCCGTGCCGGTGAACGTGAGCACGCTGTCGATGATCCGCTTGTCGATGGGACTCCGGGCCCAGGGCATCGCCCCGCTCGTGGCGATCGCCTTGGCATACGCGTCGTCGGCCGTGTCGGGGGCGGAGTCGGGATAGGCGAACCTCGTGGCCTGTCGGTCGGCGAGCGCCAACGGTGCGTACGAGCCCGAGAGCGACTGCTGGAACATGCCCCAGCCGGTGTCGGTGCCGTCGCGGATTATCGTGTAGTTGGAATCGATCTTGTTGCCCGACTGGTAGATCTGGACGTCGAGCGGGCTGGAGTTCATCTCCTTGAGAAACGCGGTGTCGCGCCGGGCCGGATTCGACGAGTTGTTGACGGGCACCGGGCCGGCGACGAGGTAGTTCCCGACGTAGTTCATGTTGAGGTACTGGGTGTTGACGTCGGCGCCGGCGATGTAGCCCGCCCGGTCGGCCCAGTTGTAGATCACGTTGTTCTGGAACTCGAAGTCGAGGGTCATGCCGTTGTAAGTGCCCGGCCGGGGATTGCGGCTCTGCTGGTTGGCGAACAGGTTTTGGTTGTAGGAGATCTGTGAGTTGACGGTCGGCCGGATCAGGGCGCCGTAGGCGTGAGTCGCTGTGAGCGCCTCGGCCATGATGGAGTCCTGCACGGTCACGTTCGTCGCCGTCTGCGTGGCGCTGATCACCTCGTCCTCGCTCCAGCAGCCCGACACGTTGCTCACGTAGATATCGTGCGTGTTGCCCGTGCCCTTGATGCTCAGCGAATCGTCTCCCGCGCCCGTCCCCTTTCGGATGGCCACGTGCTGGAAGATAATGTCAGTCGTGGGAGTGGCCACGGTGTTGCCCGTGATCTGCACCGTATTGCCGATGATCGTCACGAGGCTGGGGGCGGTCTGGCCGGCCACGGTGACATTGCGGATGTCCTTGAGGTCGAGCGTGGCGCTCGTGCCCGAGGAGAGGTCGATCGTGCCCCCTACGTCGAAGACGATCGTGCGGCCGGAAGCCGGCACATTCTTGGAATAGAGGCCGTAGGCGAGCGACCCTGGGATCGTGCGGCCCGGGTCGTTGGCCAGCGTGGTGACGCGATAGACATCGCCCCCGCGGCCGCCGACGGAGGCGGCGCCGAAGCCCGTCGCGTTCGGCACGGCCGGGACCGCGTGAGCCATTCTGGCGAGCGCGAAGAGGGCCGCGGCCAGACAGAAGACGCGACGGGAATGGTGGATCATGGGCTGCTGCGCCGGGCGGAGAATGTCCCCTGACGCCGACGATACCGTCACATGCCGGCTTCGCAACGTGCCGTTTTCTGCAGAACGCCTGCGCAATCGAGTTCAACCGCGCCGAGATCGGGGGCCGCACCCAAGAAGGCCCCGCCGAGGTCGATTCCCTTGTCGACGACCGCACCGCCGCTCCGCGGACTCGCAAAGCCGTTCTCCGGCAGGCCGCCGTCCGCGACGCGAGTCGCAGACGCAAGCGCGGCGTCGAGTCCCGTGAACTCGTCGGCCGTCAACCTCGAGACATACTTCCCCTTCTTCTTCGGATTGGGATCGGGCATCCAGGAGTTGTGCGGGCAGACGACGTCGGCGTCGAACTCCACGCCCGATTTCGATCGTGTTGGGGCGAACGAGACGCAGTTCACGAGCACGTGCGCCGCCTTCTTGAACTGGAAGTTCGTTCTGTTGCCCCAGGCGGCGCAGTGCTGAAGCGTGATCGGCGCCGTGTTGTTGTTGTCCTCGAACCCGTTTCCCGAGCCGAAAGGATGATCGAAGGCCACGCACCGCCGCACGAGGTGGGAGGCTGGCTTGTCCTGGCCCCCGAGTTTGAAGCCATTGCCATCGCCGTTGTAGCTCCCCTGCACCCGCGGAAAGAGGTCCGGGTCGCCATTGTGCCAGGCCCAGCAGCGATCGAGCGTCACCGGGAACGTGGTCATGAACAGGTCCCAGCCGTCGTCGGCATTCTCCCAGGCGCGACAGCCGACGAACGAGTTGCCCTCGCCGGGAAAGAGCTTGCAGGCGAACCCGTCGGCGTTCTCCCCCTTGGTGCGCGCGTCGAAGTTGCGGTAGGAATCGCAGTTCACGACCGTGTTGTGGGCCGCGAGTCTGCCGTCGTTTCGCGACTTCTTGGCGAGACCGATCTGCAGGCCGCTGTCGCCATTGTGGTGAAACACGCACCGCTCGACACGATTGTGGCTGCCCTCGATCTTGAGCCCGTTGTCGGCCGCGTGGCAGATCTCGAGCCCCTGGAGAATCCATCGGTCGCCGGTGAGAAAGACGCCCCGTGATGCCGCCCGCTGCTTCTCGTCGGCCGCCGTGACGCCCGCGAACTCGAGCACGGGCTTGGCGCCGGGGGCTGCCTGAAGTCGCAGCGGCTGGTCGGCGGTGCCGCTGCCCGAGAGCAGGATCGTCCGCCCACAGGTGAACACGCCGTCGTGCAGCAGGATCGTGTCGCCCGGCAGGGCCCGATCCACCGCCGCCGACACGCTCGCCAGCGGCGCCTGCTCGCTGCCCGCCGCGGCGTCGTCGCCACGGGGCGCGACGTGAACCGTGGAGGCCGAGGCGATCGCCCCGAACACACAGGCCGCACCGACTCCCACCACCCGCGCACATCGCCGCCGCATCGTGAGCCCCACGACCGGCACCAGCGCCAGCCACGGCAGGCACGCCGGTTCGGGAACCGCAGTGATGACCCCGGGGTCGCTGGCGGCGAGTGCGGGGACGAACGGCCCCTGATCGAAGAGGCTCGTCCCGAGCAGGTCGGCGGCATCGAGAATGTCCACCACGCCGTCATAGTTGAAGTCGCCCTGACTCCAGACAGCGGGCTGCCAGTTGTCGAAGAGTCCTCCCGAGATGAAGTTGGCGGCGTCGAGGATGTCGATCTGGCCGTCCACGTTCGTGTCGCCCGGCGCCGTATAGGCGACCGAGCACGACGCATCGCCGTTCGCGATCCAGCCCACCGATCGCAGGATGCCGCCGGCCAGATCGGCCGCCGCGGCCGCCGACGTGATGCCCGTGGTCCCGGTCCAGGTGCCGTCGCCCCGGCCGGCGACGAGCGCCGCCACCAGCGAATCCTGGGCCATGCCCCCTGCCGCGATTTCGAGGCGGCCGACGCCAAGCTCCAGCCGACCATCGACAACGAGCCGCGACGTCGCGATCGTGCTGGCGGCTGAAGACGGCAGCCTCGCGAGTCCGCCGGCGGCGATCGTGAGCGACGGAGTCTGCATCGACAGCCCCGCATCGACGGTGAGCGTGCCATTCGACAGCACGGCGGCAGGGCTCGCGGCCAGGGCTGCGGCATGACCGATCTGCAGCGTACCTGCCGTGACCGACGACGTTCCCGAGAAGGTGGTGGCTCCAGTCAGCCGCAGATTCCCGCCGTTCACCGCGAGCGACACGCGGCGGGTCCCGCCACCGATCGCGTCACGAATCGTGCCGGCGTACGTCGAGCTACCGGTCAGCGTGAGCCTGGCATCCTGCGCCGTCGAACTGTTGCCGATCACCGCGGCAGCCGCGCCCTGCGTGATGCCCCCGAGCGACTGGTCGTAGCCGGCAAGGTCGAGGGTCCCCGAACCGCTCGTCCCGATCGCCACCGCAGCCCCGGTTGCCAGGCCGTTGGTGCGGCCAAGCCGCGCGGTCCCCTGCATCACGTCAAAGCCCGCATACGTCCCGCCGCCCGCGAAGGTGACCGTGCCGGTGCGGACGCTCACCCGGGCCATTCCCTGCACCACGACGGCCGCGTTCACTGCGAGTTCGCCGCCGCCCGAAGAGCCGAACAGGCCGCCGTTGGCCGGTGCCGAAAAAACCGTGATGGTGCTGCTGGCCAGGATGCCGCGGCCCGGCGCATCGTACTGGATCACGCCGCCGTCCGCCGCGCCGGTCGGCGCGTTGATGAGCATGGCGTTGGCGATCATGGCGCTGCCGCTGAGCATGAGTCGCCGGGCCGACCCGGTGATGGTAACTAGGCCGCTGCCGAGTGCGTCGGTCGCGGCGGCCACGAGCGTGCCGCCGCGGAGCGAGGTGCCGCCCGCGTAGTTGCTGGCGCCCCCGAAACGCTGCGCGCCCGTCCCGGTCTTCGTGATCGCGAGCGTCTGCGCGGTGCCCTGCGTGAGCAGGCCGGAAAAGTCGCCGCTGGCGTCACCGTTTCCGACCGTGAGCGTTCGGGTGGTGTTGAGCGTGGTCGTCACGGTGCCGGCGCCATCGAGGCCGTTGATCGTGTGGCTGTTGCCGTAGAGGTCGAGCGTAGCCCCGGCGGCCACCGTCACGTCGCCCTTCCCGGCCCCGGTCGGCAGCACGCCGGCGGACACCAGGAACAGCGTGCCGCCATTGACGAGCGTGTCGCCCGAGTAGGTCTTGGCGCTCCCGAAGAGCCGCCAGGTGCCGGGCCCCGCCTTCACGAGCGTGGTCTGCCCGGACGCCGGATCGGGAATCCCGGCGGAGATGTTGTTGTACGACGTCGCCGTGCCCGAAAGCGTGAACGTGCGGCCGCCGGTTCCCGACATCACGATGTCGGCGGTGCCGCCGAGCACGAGATTGCCGGATCCGTTCCGCTCGATCGTCCCGCCGCCGGCGGTGACGGTGAAGCCGCGGTCGATCGTCACTGCTCCGCCGGTGTACTGAAGCGTGCCCCCGTCGAGGACAAGGTTCGCCGGGTCGGCCGTCGCCTGGCCGATGCCGCTCGCCGTGCCGCCGTTCGCGAGCGTGCCGACCGCGAGGACACCCCCGGAGATCCGCGTGACGCCGGTGTAGCTGCTGGCGGCGCCGCCGAGCGCGAGCGTGCCGGCGCCGACCTTCGTGATCCCGGTCGTGCCGGGCGCGCTGAACACGCCGTCGGTGATCGTGCCACTGAACGTGGTGCTCGCGGCGTTGCCGCCGATCACGTACGTCACGAGCCCGGAGTCGTTGGTCGATCCCTGGAGCTTC
Source organism: uncultured Planctomycetaceae bacterium (assembly GCA_903831155.1). GTDB lineage: Bacteria > Planctomycetota > Planctomycetia > Pirellulales > UBA1268 > QWPN01. Next base: position 6,030 of record CAIKWU010000339.1, read on the forward strand.
GTCGCGGTGCCGCCGGCGAGCGAGCCGAGGGCCACCGTCGCGGCGTAGGCGGTGCGGAGCGTGGCCGTACTCGCCCCAAGGTCGAACTTCGCCGTGCCGCTGCCGAGGGCGGCAGCCGCGTTGAGCCGCACGTTGCCGGTCGTGGCATTGAAATCGACGGTGCCCGTGAAGCCCGTGAAGCCGCCGGCGAGCGTGAGGTTGCTGCTGCCCCCCGCCGAGGTGGCGATGGTGAGCTTCACGCCGCTGCCGCCGCTGATCGGTCCGTTGAGCGTGATGCCGCCCGCGGTGAGCGTGCCGCTCGACGCGAGCGCGATCGGCGCGGCGATGCCCGACACGGAGCCGAACGTGGCGTTGCCGCCGGCGAGGGTGATGCTGCCGCTGCCGATGGCGGCGATGTGGTTCACTGCCAGCGTGCCCGCCATCACCTTCACGCCGCCGGCCATGGTGTTGGAACCCGAGACCGCGAGCGTGCCGGCACCGTTCTTGGTGAGGCCGCCGCTGCCCGAGATCACGCCGCTCCAGGTGCCGCTGAAGCCGTTGGTGAGCAGCGTCCCGCCCCCCGCCGCGATGATCGTCGGCACCGAAATGTCGGGGGCGGCGGAGAACTGCACGGTGCCGCCGCTCCATTCGAACCGTCCGCCCGTGGAGCCGGCGCGGATGAAGGCGGCCTGGAGCGTGCCGCCCGCCATGATCAGCGCCCCGCTCGCAGGCGTCGCCCCCGACGTTCCGCCCAGGACGATTTCGCCGGCGGCCACGCCCCCAGAGGTGAGTGCGAGCGTGGCGTCCGCGCCACTCCCCACATGCAGTCGCTCGAAAACATCGAGCGTTCCACCGCTGACGGTGACCCGCGACGCAGCGACGTCGCCGACGGTCAACCGCCGCGCGAACGCGTCACCGGACGAAATCGTGGTCGTCCCGGTGACGGCCGCGGCGGTCGCGAACGTGGGCACCCCGACCGACCAGGTCGCTGCGGCGTTCCACGTGCCGCTCCCCGCCGCCCAGCGACTCGTCGTCTCGGCGGCCCCCAGTTCATTGAGATAGAGTTCCAGATTCGTATAGCCTCCCGACAGCGTCTTCCAGTCGGTGGCGCTCGTGGGGTTCAGGCCTCGTGATCGCTCCCAGCAGTCCGGCATGCCGTCGTTGTCGGTGTCGGCGAGCCTGCCGAAGGCGATCCGCGGGCTCGAGAAGGTCGGAAACAGGTCGGTGTCGTACTGGATCACGCCGCCGAGCGTGCCGTAACTGAGCACCTCCTGCATGATGCGGGTATCGACCTCGTCACGGGTGATCG